>NZ_CP151080.1:4005000-4213535 GCF_050821495.1 Ottowia caeni
CAAACGGCTGATCGTCAGGCCAGGGTGCTCTCGCACAAGCAGCAGAAGACGCACTTCGCGCACACTGACGCCATCCCGGGCCTGATGGGCTGCCTCTGCGACTTCCTTCATGAGTCCGCTGAGCACGTCCAGGCGGAGCGTGATGTAGATCGATGCGGGTGGAGATGGATTCGGCATTTGATTTCAAATATCAATAGTTGCAATTTGCACTTAATTGATCATATGCAATCCCCGTGCCACAGCATCGGTAGAAACCCTGAGTTGGAAGAAAATGCAGGAAGCCCCAGGGTAATTTCAATATCTAAGTACTACATATCAAGGATTCGTGACCCGTCATGCGGCAAAAGTGCGCACCAATTCAGTGAATTGAATCGACAGAACGCACCTCTATGGTGCATTCTTCTCGTTGTGCACTCTCTCGATGCAACGCACCAGAGTTTCAAACGGCCGAAGCATCTCTGACTCCGGCACGCAAGCAAACCCGAGGAGTAACCCCGACACAGCTTGCTGGCTCGCGTAGTAGCGCGACAGCGGTCGCACATGCACGCCCTGCGCCGCGGCCGCTTTCGCCACACTCACGTCATTCATGCCTGCTGGCAACTGCAACACCACATGAAGCCCTGCGGGGCTATCGAACGGGTGCACCCATTGAGGTCCCAACCATCGCTGCACCAACCCCAGCAGAGCGTTGCGGCGGCCCGCATAGATCAGGCGCATACGTCGGATATGGGCAGCGTAATGCCCCTGATCAATGAAGTCTGCCAGAGCCGCCTGCGTCACGAGATGCCCTTCGCGGTACAACTCCGCATGCGCTGTACGCATGGGCTCCACCAGCGACTTTGGCAGAACCGCATAGGCAATGCGCAGCCCTGGGTACAGCGTCTTGCTGAAAGTGCCCACATAAATGACAGGTGCGTCATCTACCAAACCCTGCAGCGATGCAATCGGGTGGCCGGCGAAACGAAACTCGCTGTCGTAGTCGTCCTCAACAATCCAGCTGCCGTGGTGGCGCGCATAGTCAAGAAGTGCGGCGCGCCTGCGCAAGCTCATCACAGCGCCAAGTGGATACTGGTGCGAAGGCGTCACAAAGATCAATCTTGGCGCTTCACAAGGAGCCACGGTGGGTGGATGCATGCCCTCACTGTCCACGGCTGCAGGCACCACCTGCAGACCGTTGACCGCCAGGACACCGCGCAAGCCCCAGTAGCCCGGATCTTCCAGCCACACCCTGTCGCCAGGGTCAGTCAGCAGGCGGGTGACCAGATCCACGGCCTGGTGCACCCCTGAGGTAATCAATACCTGCGAGGCATCACAGTTCACGGATCGGGCCTGACGAAGATGATGGGCGATGGCCTGACGCAGCGCAGGATGCCCTCCTCCCGTGGCATAACTCAGCCACTGTGGCGGAACCCGCCCTCGCCATCGTGCAGCCAACTGCTGAAACTTGCGGTGCGGAAACTCGGTGACATCCGGCACGCCCGGCATGAAAGCCCCCACTGCACTGAAGACGCCTGCGCATTCTCCAGCAGCGTGCTTCCGCGCAGAGACAACCGGACCAGCGGATCGGGCGCACCGCGGACAGCCTCAAACTTCCTTTGAGGATGCGTCCACAGCACCTGCTCCGGGAGGACGTCATTCACATACGTACCGCTGCCAGTGAGCGAACGCACGTACCCCTCGGCCAACAGCTGGTTGTATGCATGCGTGGTGGTGTTTCGAGAAAGGTCGAGCACCACCGCGAGCTCACGCGTAGGTGGCAACTGCGTGCCTGCGGGCAAGCTGCCGTCCAGGATGGACTCGCGCAAGCAGTCATACAACGCGCGGTTGGCGGCCTGCGCTGGCTTGTCTGCGCGCAAGGCCTGCCACCGAATCTGAAGTAGGTCACCCAGGGTCGTCGGCAAATTGGCACCATCTAAAAAATGATTTTGGCTCTGTACTGTAGTGCCATTTCATCATTCAATCCATGGTACCGATTCTTCTACTTTGTTTTTTTCGACAGACAGGACTAAACCCGTGAGCAACGCCAGTATTCAGCAACGCCGTCTTGCCGCCACCCCGCGCGGCGTGGGAGTGATGTGCGACTTCTATGCAGAGCGCGCAGAAAACGCCACGCTGTGGGATGTGGAAGGCCGGCAGTACACCGACTTTGCGGCCGGAATCGCCGTGCTGAACACGGGGCACCGCCACCCGAAGGTGATGGCTGCCATTAAGGCGCAGTTGGAGCGCTTCACGCACACGGCCTACCAGATCGTTCCCTACGAAAGCGTCGTCTCGCTGGCCGAGCGCATCAACGCGCTGGCCCCTGTGGCCGGCCCCGCCAAGACAGCCTTTTTCACCACCGGCGCTGAGGCAGTCGAGAACGCCGTCAAAATCGCCCGCGCCCACACCGGTCGACCTGGCGTGATTTCCTTTGCAGGTGGCTTCCATGGCCGCACGCTCATGGGCATGGCCCTGACTGGCAAAGTGGCTCCCTACAAAATTGGGTTTGGCCCCTTCCCCAGCGACATCTACCACGTGCCGTTCCCCTCAGAGTTGCACGGCGTGAGCGTTGACGACAGCATGGCGGCCATTGAGCGCCTCTTCAAGGCCGACATCGAAGCGCAACGCGTTGCAGCCATCATTCTGGAACCAGTACAGGGCGAAGGGGGCTTCTACTTCGCCCCCGATGAACTGATGGTTCGCCTGCGCGAATTGTGCGACCGCCACGGCATTTTGCTTATTTTTGACGAAGTGCAGACCGGCTTCGGCCGCACCGGCAAGCTGTTTGCCGGAGAGCACTACAGTGTCAAACCTGATCTGGTCACCATGGCCAAGAGCCTGGCGGGGGGCATGCCATTGTCGGGTGTGTGCGGTACCGCGGCGATCATGGATGCACCCGCGCCCGGTGGCCTGGGCGGAACGTACGCCGGCAACCCACTGGCCGTCGCGGCCGCACACGCCGTGCTCGACGCCATGCAAGAAGAAAAACTGCTGGAGCGCTCGAACACTCTTGGTCAGCGCCTGCGCGATCACCTGAACAGCTTAAGCCAGCAGTTTGCGTGCATCTCTGAGGTGCGCGGCCCGGGCTCCATGGTGGCTGTGGAATTTTTTGATCCTGAAACAAAAGCTCCCAGCCCTGAAATCACTTCAGCCGTGTTGAAGCATGCACTTTCCAAAGGCGTGCTGCTGCTCAGTTGCGGCCTGTATGGCAATGTAATCCGCTTCCTCTACCCGCTGACCATACCGGATGCGCAGTTTGATGCCGCGCTCCAGATCATTGGTGAATCCATTTCGCACGTCGCCACCACGCAGAAAGCCGCAGCATGACGACAGCAATCGCAAATCCCCTGGCGCTACTCAAGGACCCCAGCCTGCTCAAGCAGGCGGCACTGATCAACGGCCAGTGGGTTGATGGCGCCAGCCGCTTCGATGTCACCGATCCTGCGACAGGCGCCGTGATTGCCCAGGTAACCAATCTGGACGCTGCCGATGCACAGGCCGCCGTGGACGCCGCCAACCGTGCGTGGCCATCTTGGCGCGCTCGCACAGCCAAGGAGCGCGCCACCATTCTGATGTCCTGGTTCCGGCTGATGCATGAACACGCAGACGATCTCGCCCGCCTCATGACAGCCGAACAAGGCAAGCCCCTGGCCGAAGCGCGCGGAGAAGTCGTCTATGGAGCCAGCTTCATCGAGTGGTTTGCCGAAGAAGCGCGCAGGGTGTATGGGGAGACCATTCCCACCACCGACAACAACAAGCGTTACCTGGCGATCAAGCAACCCATCGGTGTGTGCGCAGCGATTACACCGTGGAATTTCCCTATGGCCATGATCACCCGCAAGGTGGCACCCGCCCTGGCCGCCGGCTGCCCCGTTGTCATCAAGCCCGCAGAGCAGACGCCGCTCACCGCGCTGGCTCTGGCCGAACTGGCCCAGCGTGCCGGCATCCCGGCAGGCGTGCTGAATGTCCTCACGGCCGATGGCCCGCAGTCGATTGCCGTTGGCAAGTTCCTGTGCGAGAGCTCAGTGGTGCGTCATCTCTCCTTCACGGGTTCCACTGAAGTCGGTCGTATTCTTTCGCGCCAATCAGCGGACACCATCAAGAAGCTGAGCCTGGAACTTGGCGGCAATGCGCCATTCATCGTGTTTGACGATGCGGACATCGATTCGGCGATCGAAGGGGCTCTTGCCAGCAAGTATCGCAACGCGGGCCAGACCTGTGTGTGCGCGAATCGCTTGTACGTTCAGGAGGGTGTTTATGACGAGTTCGTGCGACGCCTTGCGGAGCGCGTGGAATCCTTGCCCATCGGCAACGGCTTCAAGCCCGGGGTTTTGCAAGGCCCGCTCATCGATGACGATGCCGTCTCCAAGGTTGAGACCCACGTCGCCGACGCACTCGGCAAAGGCGCCCGTCTAGTCACGGGTGGCAAGAGACTCGAGGGCCGGTTCTACACTCCCACCGTACTGGCTGACGTCACTGGCGACATGCTCTGCGCGCGCGAGGAAACCTTTGGTCCGCTGGCACCTGTGTTCCGATTCAAGACCGAACAGGAAGCCATTGACGCCGCCAACAACACCGAGTTCGGGCTAGCGAGCTACTTCTTCAGTCGGGATCTGGGGCGCGTATTCCGCGTTTCAGAAGCACTTGAGTACGGCATGGTGGGGGTCAACACTGGCTTGATTTCCACTGCGGAAGTGCCCTTCGGCGGCGTAAAGCAGTCTGGCCTGGGCCGCGAGGGCGGACATCAGGGCATGGAGGACTACGTGGAAACCAAGTACATCTGCTTGGCAGATATTGCCAGGTAGCGCGTTCCCTGTGCGTTGCGCAGTCGCTCTGCCCGCAATGCAAATAACTTGAAACAGCGGGGCTTGACACGAGCATCAAGCCCCGCAAAAAGGTCAGGTCAATCACGGCTGGTTGACGGTGTGAAACTGCGCACTCGAGCGCTTTTGCCAACATCTGCGGCTTGAGCCATCTCAATTTGCAGCCGACGCACTAAGCGCCAGACAGGCACCTATGATCAGAGGCTATGGTAAGTACAGCTTCTTCACGGTCGGCCACACTTGGCATCGATTTCGGCACTTCCAACTCCGCCGTCTCCTACGCGCCCGAAGGCGGATTAGCGAGCCTGATTCCGCTTGAGGGTGAGGCATTCTCTATGCCCACGGCAGTGTTCTACAACGCCGAGGATCGCCGCACGCATTTCGGTCGCGACGCGGTGGCGCAGTACCTTGCCGGAACAGAAGGCCGGTTGATGCGCTCCCTCAAGAGCCTGCTGGGCAGCCCGCTGCTGCTGGAGAAGACTGAGGTCAATCACCAGCAGATCAGCTACCAGGAGATCGTTACCACCTTCCTGGCCGAGCTGCGCCGTCGTGCAACTCGTGAACTGGGAGAGGCTCCCACGCGCGTCGTGATGGGTCGCCCGGTCCACTTCGTGGACGACGATCCTGAGCGCGATGCACTGGCCCAGGAGTCACTACTGGCAGCCGCTGTGGCGGCAGGGTTCCGAGAGGTATCTTTTCAGTTGGAACCGATTGCCGCAGCATTGGACTACGAACGCCGCCTCACGCGCGAAAGTATGGTGCTCGTCGTGGATCTGGGGGGCGGCACATCGGACTTCACCGTGGTTCGTCTGGGGCCAGAAAGAATGGGTGCGGCCGACCGCGGCAGCGATATTCTCGCCACCAGCGGCGTGCATATTGGTGGCACGGACTTCGACCAGAAGCTCAGTCTGGAGCAGGTCATGCCGCTGATGGGCTACCGCCACTTGGGGCCGCAGCAACGCGAGGTGCCCAGCCGTGTGTTTTTTGATCTGGCCACATGGCACCTGATCCAGTGGCAATACCAGCCACGTGCCATCAGCCAGGCGCAGGCGCTGCGAGTGAACTACAGCGACACGCGATTGCACGCGCGCCTGATGGAGGTGCTGAAACGCCGTCACGGCCACCACATCGCCCATGAGGTAGAGCAAGCCAAGATCCGATGTTCGCAGCAGGAGGCTGGCACGCAGATAGATCTTTCCGTGATCGAGAAGGGGCTTCATGCAACGCTGGAAGTCGCCGATATGCAGGGCCACCTTTCCTCACTGCTGTCGCGCACCGTGGAATGTGCGCGCACCTGCGTGCAACGCGCGGACTTGGCCGATGGAGCGCTGGACGCGATCTACCTCACCGGTGGCTCGTCGGCGCTGAAGCCATTCCAGCACACGTTGCAGGCCGAATTTCCCGGGGTGCCCATGATCGAGGGAGATCTGTTTGGCGGCGTTGCGTCCGGCCTGGCTTGCATCGGGAGCTGAGGCAAATCGAACGCCCAGAAACTCCACGACACGTCAGCAGCAGCCTCCAGTCGAACTGCTTCGACTAAAGCTGCCGCTGATTGACCGCCTGAGCCACCTCGACTCGATCACGCCCGTTTCTCTTGGCCAGATACAACGCGGCATCTGCGCGGCCGATGACTGCATCCAAGGTGTCAAACTCCGGTTGAGTAAGGGTTGCCACGCCGATACTTACGGTGAATTTTGGCGACAGATCGCTGGCGTGGACTTGTGCCTGCACGCGTTCTGCCACCTGTACCGCTTCATCCAGGGTTGTGTCCGGCAGCAGCAAAATAAACTCTTCCCCGCCGTAGCGACCGAGCCTTGCGGGGCGGCGTGACACTTGCTGCACCATCTGCACAAATGACGACAAAACCAGATCTCCGGTCTGGTGGCCGTGACGATCATTGATGTCCTTGAACCGATCCAAGTCCATCATGAGGACCGAGAAAACCGTTCCATTCCGGATGCACAGCGCCAACAGGTCTTCGCCGTATTCGTAAGCCGCCCGCCGGGTCAGCGCTCCGGTTAAAGCATCGTACTTGATGAGCCGCTCCAACTGCCTGCGCAGTTGCTCAAACGATAAGAAAATGCCAGCAAGACCTATGAGCAACACCCCGAAGCTAAAGCTGACAAGGTATACAGCCTGAAAGGGGCTGAAGGTATAGATGCCTACGGGAGGTGGCTCAATGAACGCCGAAATTACCCGACCCGCCATCACGGCGCACAGCATAACCATGGTCCACAGCATCATGTGCGCAGCGAAACTGCCTCGCCGATGCTGCCACAGAACCTTGATCTGCGCCCCAAACATCAGCGAACTGACTCCGCTTACAAAGGCCAGGCGATGAACGTAATACTGCTCTTTGCCACTCGTAGCCAAGTTGAATGCCAGCGAGACCAGAAGAACTGCGAGAACCAGTCTTCGGTTAACGCCGAGTCCAAAATGCTGGTAAGTACCGCAAACAAGGATGAGCAGGGTCAATACCAGCAGAAAGTTCGGCAATGCCATAGAGGCCAGGTGATGCCAACTTCCCTGTAATCCATATAAAACCGACGCAATGAACCCGAGCAACGGGAAAGCCGCCCACTCTCCAATCCCTTTGATGGAGTTGGGGTAAGTACGCTTGATCGAATACAAGACGATCGACATAAGGCAACCCATGACGCCTGTGATCGCTACCACGGTGCGCAGATCAAAGAACGGCAAAGACTGACTCATGGAGGATAGGCTGCCTTCGAAGGAATTCTATTTACCGCGCGGGACACAAGTCAGGATGGAGCTGGCTATAACGATTAGAAGCGCGATACCACCCTCGCGTTTGCAAAATATAGAGCACTGCGTGGCACGGACAATTGTAACGGTTTGTTGAGATCAACACATGGCGGCCTGCCCCCTTTTTCAGCAGAAGCTGCTAATCAAAAGGCGCTGCCGTGACAGCGGCAATGGCACCGGTCGTCATCACCAATGCACTCCCACGACAAGATGCGGCGTATGATCAACGGCCAAGCAAGGGGGTGCGCCATGGCAATCGATGGAAAGACGATCGGATTGGCCTTGTCCGGCGGAGGCTACCGGGCCACGCTGTTTGGTCTGGGTTCACTTTGGCGGCTGAATGACGCAGGTCTTCTAGGCAAACTGGACCGAATTACCAGCGTTTCCGGAGGATCCATACTGATGGGGATCCTCGCCCACCGCTGGAAAAGCCTGAGTTTCGACGATGGGCGCGCCGCGAATTTTGATGAAGTCGTAGCCCAGCCAGTCAAAGACTTCTGCGCGCAGACCATCGATATCGGGGCAGGACTTGCAGGGCTTCTGGTTCCGTTCAAGACTGCGGGAGACTTCCTGGCCGACAGGTACTCGAAGGACCTTTTCGGTGATACGGCGGTATCCGATCTTCCAACTAACGGCGGTGCGCCTAAGTTTACGTTCTACGCGACCAACATGCAGACTGGCCGGAGCTTCCGGTTTCGCCAGGACATGATCGCGGACTACATACTGGGAGTCTCGCGCAGCACGCGAATTCCGCTTGCCGTGGCCGTGGCTGCCTCCAGCGCATTCCCGCCGATTTTTTCGCCCATCGTTCTCAAGACAGACCCTGCCTCGTGGACCGACGGGAGCGATCTGCCCAACCTGACAGAACTGCGTGAACGAATTGTGCTGGCAGATGGCGGGGTGTACGACAACATGGGGCTGGAGGCCTTGGTCGGCAACGTGGACATTGTGCTGGTCAGCGACGCCGGGGCCCCCTTCGGGGTAGAAGTGAAGCCAGCTGAGGACCATGTTCTTCAGCTTGGACGGGTACGGGACATACTTATCGATCAGACGCGCGCCTTGCGAAAGCGTTGGCTCATTACTGAATTCGAGAGCGGTCGGCTTCGGGGCGCCTACTGGGGAATCGGCACGCGAATGGCGGCCTATGCTTCAGTGCAGCGAATGGCCTCCGACTCGCCGGTGAGTGACTCACTCGACAAAGTGCCGACGCGCCTCAAGTCTTTCGAGCCGAAGCTGCAGGGGCACCTGATCAACTGGGGCTACGCGTTGACCGATGTGTCGCTGCGGGCCAGGCTGGGGCTGCAGATCCCGACAGGCAGCCACTGGCCTGAACCGCTATGGGCCTTGTAACGGTCGCGCTTGCCTTGGCTAGCGAATACTGTGCATTTAGAGGTGGCCGCCCTCTGCTTTGTAGGAGCGACTTTAGCCGCGAAGAGCATTTGAGACGGTAACCCTTCGCGGCTAAAGCCGCTCCTACAAGGAGACGAAAAGTCACCGCGTAAGCGGCATGGTGACTAGGCCATCGGCAACGCGGAAGGCACAAGCAGGAAGGGAGACTGAAGTGGACAGGATTTCACTTGATCGTTGGAGTCTGGATCTTCCGGACGCCGAGTTCTGCCGTGCACTCGCCGCACTCGGCGTGGTCGCCGCCATGCCGCCCGAACGTCTGCACGAAGCTCGCGCCGATGATGCATGGAAGATTGATGTCCTACTGGGTAGCTTCCGAAGCGCCATCAAAGAAGCTGCAGGTCTACTGTCCTGGCAGCTCCCATCAATAGATCGCCAGACCCAGATGCCGCTGGTTCTGGCGAAAGGTGCGCCTGGGCGTAGGAGCTTTGCCCTTGTGCCTGCTCCGTCAGCGTTGGAGATGGCGTCCCTCTGGCATGCATTCATGGCCGATCTGCCTCCGCCAATTCGCTCGACTGCGCCTTATCGGCCGCGGCTGGCTGTGCAGTCACGGCAGGGGCTTTTCGCAAGCCATGTGACCGCGATGGAGGTACTGACGAAACCCGAGGTTGGTGCTGAAGGCGTCTTCATGGCCGATGCGTTCCCGTCTGATGGCAGGCTGGACTGGAGCTGGCCCTTCACCGTCGCCACCTTACCGGGCGACGCGCTGGAACGGCCTTTTACAGAGTTGGGCACTCACCTCCCCCGGGTTGGCCGTACCGGTTTCTCACGGTAAGCCGTGATGCTTCGCAAGCCGAAGTGCTGGTGATCGGTAGCGGGCTCCAGGAGGCACTAGTCCGGGTTCTTTCTTCAGGCTTGCCTCTGCGATGCAGAATGGTTGTCGTGGCTGGTCTTGGCCACGAAGACCTATCCAAGGCGGAGGCGATGCTTGGCGCTCTGGTTTCCAAACTGTCCGCCGAGGGGGTGGCGGTTCTTGGCTCAGGCACCTCCCCCGAAGAATTCACATCGCGACTTCAGACGTTCGCCGATTCTCTGTGCCACAACCGACCGTTGGATGTGGCGCTCATGGACAGCTTTGGTGCGGGAGTGCGCCTGATCGCCAACAACGATCTACTGTCGGTCAGTCACCTCGACACTGCGATTGCTCGTTCCGCAGACCGGCTCCGCAACTTGGGAGCAAAGACCGATATCGAGCTGTCTGAACGAACCATCGATCGGCTTCGCATTCCTCGTGATCGCGTGCGCGCACGCGTTGCCCTGCCAACTACCCCAAGCGAAGAACCGCCTCAGACGGCTGGCGCGTCTCCAGACGACATTGCCATAGCCATCAAATCTGCGAGGGTGGAATACCGCTATGACCAAGAGTCTGGAGAGGCCGCCGCCTTCTCGGAGTTGAACGACCGCATCGCCGAACAAAGCCGGGAGGCTGCAAGCAGCGAAAGGGTCCAGCGCTTCCTGCAGCAAAAGAGCTTCGTCAAGCGTGGCGAGGACTTCATTGAAACGAAATCAGGCTACATCATCGGGCAGCCAGTCATGTTGGAGGTCTACATTGGGCAGAAGCTGGCCGATTCGATTGCGGCGCCCGACGCTTTTCCGGAGCACAAGCTCCCCTCCAGCCCGGATGGGCACAGATTGCAAGTAGTTCTGCACGAGCCGCGTCAGTTCGACAGGCCCTTGCAGCGCGAGATTCATCTTCCTCCGATGGGTGACAGCAGCACCGCCTCCTACACCTTCACCCCGAAGCTGGAGGGTATGTTCGAGGCGCGTGTATCGGTGCTGCATCGGGGGCGCATTCTGCAAACCGTCTTGCTGCAAGCCTGGGTCTTTGCGCCAGGCCAAGAAAGTAATGACGAGGGCTCAGTGATCGCGCTGGTACCCGAAACTCAGGTCCGGCACGACTGGTCGGACCTCGGCACAAGGCGTCGGTTCGATCTGGCAATGATTCTCAACCACACTGTCAGCGAACAGCCCATGCTCACCGGCGTGCAGGGCGCGCGGGCATGGGCCACCGATCTTTCAGGAATCGAAGAGCCGGTCAGAGACCTCAACGAGTTGATCTCGAAAGTCGCGCACAGCGTCGCTGACTACGGAGACGGTCTGGATCAAGGCGAGAACCCGGAACTCCTGGTAAAGCTCGCCCGGATAGGTGCGGACCTGTATTCGGTGCTGTACAAGGATCAACTGGGAGTCATGACCACTGACGGCTTGAGCATTGGCGACGCCAAAGTCGAGTACCTGCAGGTCATCAGCGCACGCGCCGATGCAGTCGTTCCGCTGGAGTTCATGTACGACTTCAACGCACCGCAGGCTGATGCCGAAGTCTGCCCACAGCATCAGAATGCTTTGCGGCAAGGGCACTGTGCTGCTGACTGTGCGCGAGCATCCAAGCCTCGGGGGTATGTTTGCCCGATGGGATTCTGGGGCCTGAAGAAAGTCATCGAACGGCATCTCTATGACCCACGCGCGAACCTGCCGGATCGTGCACAAATCGTGGTCAATGCTCAGGCAGCAGAAGCGGCTGCAGGCCGTGATCGCCTGGAGATCGGCGCTGGCGCATTGGTCGGATATAGCCAGGAAGTCAAGCCAGCGCAAGTGAGTGATCTTGTGAGCAGGCTTGGAAAAAAGCTCGGCAAAGACGTTCCAGTGGTCAAGGACTGGGACGAATGGATGACCGCAGTTCAAAATAATGCCCCCGCGCTGCTCGTCGCTTTTCCACACAACGAGGGCAGCAAGAGAGACGTGCGGCTGGAGATCGGCGGCAAGATGCTGTCCACGCTTGATCTTCCCGCCAGTTACGTGCGCACGGCAGACGGGCCAGCCCCTTTGGTCTTCCTGCTGGGTTGCGATGTCGCCGGCACTGCTCAGGAGTTCTCCAACCACATTCGGTATTTTCGTCAGGCGGGTGCCGCAGTGGTGATCTCGACGATAGCGACCGTGTTTGGCGCCCACGCCGTGCGCGTGGGCGACTCGATTGTGGAGCAGTTGCTTGAAAGCAGCGCGCGCGGCAACACGCGCATTGGTGAGGCTATCAGGGATGCGAAGCGCTCATCGCTGCTTGCCAGCCTGCCGATGGCCTTGTGTGTGGTTGCGTTCGGCGATGCCGATTGGCGGGTGTAACGTACAGGAGGTGTTATGGCTGCTGAATTCATGCGCGTCGAGATGATGCCTGCGCTCCATGGGGATTGTCTCCTGCTCGAGTACGGAGACGACAAGAGGACCAGGCGCGTGCTTATAGACGGCGGTCCCATCGGGGCCTATTCAAAACTGGAAGATCGGATCAGCGCCTTACCTGACGGGGATCGCAGGTTCGAACTCATAGTGCTGACGCACGTTGACACAGACCACGTTGATGGACTGGTCAGATTGTTTGCCCACCCGAAGCCCTGGCCATTCGTGGTCAAGGATGTCTGGTTCAACGGCTGGCGCCACCTTGAGAAGTCGCACGGCATGCTGGGAGGCAAGCAAGGCGAGTACTTCAGCGCTTTGCTCGCAAAAAGGCTGGACGACGGCGTATGGAATCGCGCTTTCGATGGCGATGTGATTGTTGTTCCTGCCGAAGGCAAACTTCCGCGCGTGGAGATAGCCGGCGGTCTGAAAATCACTCTCCTGTCGCCGACTGCACAGACTCTCTCGAAGATGCGGGATGCGTGGCGGAAGGATATAGGCGATTCACTTGAACCGGGTGACTTCGAAGCTGCGTGGGCTCTGCTTTCACAGCAAAAGCGGTATCTTCCGGGCTCCGGACTTCTGGGATCGACACCCGAGCTGGATGAACTGCTAGAGAAGCAATCGCGGCCGGATAGCGCGCGGGCCAATGGCTCAAGCATCGCCTTTCTCGCCGAGTTCGCCGACAAGAAGTGCCTGTTCTTGGCGGACGCCAATCCAGATGTCATCTGTGATTCGCTCGACAAACTGCTGCAGGAGCGTTCACTTCAGGTACTGGAAGTGGACGCCGTCAAAGTGTCTCATCACGGCAGCAAGGGCAACACCACCGACAAGTTGATGGCCCGGATCAGAAGCAAGAAGTACCTGTTCAGCTCCAACGGTGCCCAGTTCGGCCATCCTGATCGGGAAGCTGTCCAGCGTGTCATCGGGAGATCGACTGATGTCAAACCAACCCTCTACTTCAACTATAAAACCTCAAAGAACGAGGCGTGGGCATCTGCGGATACCCAACGCACGCTGAACTATTCGGCGAAGTACAACCCCGACGAACAGAAGCCGCTGGTTGTTGATCTGTAAGGCCCGCCGAATTCAGAGCGCGTCCAGCGGAAACACCGGGCGCCGCACCTGCGAAAACGGGAACAAGGCGTAGTTCGAACTGGTTACCCCACTGGGGCTGTCGCACTCCACGACGGCGTGAGCCAGCGGAACGAAGACAGGCCGGCAATACATACGCGACTTCAGCAGGACGAAGCGAAATGCCCGCGGATCGAGACCCACGCAGGTGAACACGCCGATATCCCAGGGTTCGTGCGGAAACTCGGTGACCACGATCTGCGCGCGGCCGATGTCCAGCAGCACGGTACGCCCCATGCTGCAACGCTGACCGGTATAGATCGGGCCAGTGACCGTGTACTCGCCATCGCTGATGGCAAGCACCCGACCCGTGATTCGTAACGGCTGTTTGGTGATGCCCAGTTGCGTGAGTGGAACTTTGTTGCCTAGCTCCAGCTCGACCTGCTCGCCCACACCTGCATGCGCCAGCACCTGAACGGCCTGCGGATCGCACAACGGCCCCACAGCGATGCCCTCCAGCCCCTGCTCCAGCGCGGCCTGCAGCACGTCCATGGCGTCACAGGTACCGCCCGACATGCAGTTGTCGCTGTGGTCCAGCAGCAGTATGGGACGACTGGCACCCAAAGCCAAGGTCTGCGCCCGGGCCAAGGAGTCGTTCAGGGGTTCGCTGTCGTAAACAAACTGGGCACGGTCTTCCCAGATCTGGCGCGCGATTCGGTCGGCCACAGCCTGCGCGGCCTCCGGATCGCTGGCATGGCCTGTGACCACCAGGCTCATACAGGGTGCAGCAATATCAGCCAGGCAGAAGCCCGCGAACACCGTGACCGCCGGCATGCCGTCGCGCTCCTCCGCACGTGCGGCATCCACGGCCCGCAACATGGCGCCTTCCAGCGTGGTGCTGCGCAGGGTATGGCTCATCAGCGGCAAGGGGTGCCAGCGCACCACGTGGCGTGCCCGCCCCTGCAGCATATCGATCAGAAGGCGGGCAGCATGCGCACCAGTTTCGTACATGTCCACATGGGGGTAGGTCTTGAAGCCGACCAGCACGTCGGCATGGTCGACCATCTTTTGTGTGATGTTGCCGTGCAGGTCCAGCGCCACACCAATAGGCACACCTGGTGCGGCGGCGCGCACACGCTCCAGGAGGTCGCCCTCCCCGTCTGCACTATTTTCGGCCACCATGGCGCCATGCAGATCCAGCAAAATGGCGTCGCAACCCGGCGCGGCGCTGACAATGCACTCGGTCAGCACGTCGTAGGCCGCGGCATGCACCTTGCCGCTGGGGTTGGCCATGGCCGACAAGGGCGTGATCAGCGCGGCTCCCAAGTTTTCAGCCATGTCGATAAAGGCTGCCATCGCCGTGCGCATGCCCTTCTGACTTTGGTAGGCCGCTTCGTCATAGGTGGGAGCAAAAGACTCCAGCGGCGTGGGCACGGGCGAAAAGGTGTTGGTCTCGTGGTTCAACCGGGCAATCAAGATTTTCACGCCGCCACTCCAGCTCTGAGCAGCATGGCCTGCAGCAGCACGTTGCAGCCAGCCTCAAGGTGCTCTGGCTGCGCGTCCTCGATCTCGTTGTGACTGATGCCGTCCGCGCACGGAACAAAGATCATGGCCGTGGGCGCCAGGCGGGCAAGATAGACTGCATCGTGACCTGCACCGCTGACCACGTCCATGGTGCTGTAACCCAGGTTCTCCGCACCCTTTCGAATGCCTTCGACCAAGTCTGACGAAAAAGGCTGGGGCGGAAAATACACCACCTGCTGCACCTCGATGGTCAAAGAGCGCTCACGCGCAATGCGCTCGCAGGTGGCGCGCAAGTCAGCATCCATGTCGAGCAACACGGTGTCGTCGCCAGCCCGAAGATCCACACTCATGCTGACCTTCCCTGGGATGACGTTGCGCGAGTTCGGAAATACTTCCAGGGCTCCCACGGTGCCGCGCGCATGGGGAGCGCGTTCCAGCGCCAGGCGGTTAACCTCAGCCACGAGTTCGCTCGCAGCCAGCAAGGCGTCACGCCGCAGTGCCATGGGCGTGGGGCCCGCGTGCGCCTCCATACCCTGTATCACGACGTCGTACCAACGCTGGCCAAGCGCCCCCTGCACCACCCCGATGACACAGTTGTTGGCCTCCAGTACCGGGCCTTGTTCGATATGCGCCTCAAAATAGGCGCCGACGTCGGGTGTGGGGCCAGGCGACCCCGCATAGCCGATCGCCGCCAAGGCCTCGCCGACGCTGACGCCCTGGGCATCGCGCTGCTCCAGCGCATGCTCAAGAGTGAAGGCACCGGCAAAGACGCCTGACCCCATCATCACGGGGACAAAGCGCGAACCTTCTTCATTGGTCCACACCGCGACTTCGATCGGTGCCTCGGTCTGAACGCCCGCGTCATTCAGGCTGCGCACCACCTCCAGGCCAGCCAGCACGCCGTAGTTGCCGTCAAACTTGCCGCCCGTAGGCTGGGTGTCAATGTGGCTGCCGGTCATGACCGGCGGTAGACTGTCGTTGCGACCGCTACGGCGCGCAAAAATGTTGCCTATGGCGTCGGTACGGATGCTGCAGCCAGCCTCGCGCGCCCAGCGCACGAACAGGTCGCGTCCTTCTCCGTCGAGCTCGGTGAGAGCCAAGCGACAGACGCCCCCTTTGGCGTAGCGCCTATGCGAGCAAGGTCCATCAGGGATTGCCACAGGCGCGCGCCATTGATTCGAGTGGTCATGGCGGAGTGAACAGGGTTCAGTGTGGTCATAGTGGTGCTTGACAATGGATCAGACGAGACCCACGCCCAGGTAGCGATCCTTGACTTCGTCGTCGGCGAGGAAGGCAGCGTTGTCCGCCGAGTGCACGATGGCACCCTGTTCGATGATGTAGTGCCGATCGGCCAGCTGGGTGCAGACTTCCAGGTTTTGCTCGACAAGCAAGATGGCGACGCCCGCAGCCTTGATCGTTTTGAGCTGTGCCACGATCTCCTCTACGATCACAGGAGCCAAGCCCTCCACCGGTTCGTCGAGCATCAGCAGCTTGGGCGCGTTCATGAGCGCCCGGCCGATCGCCAGCATCTGCTGCTCGCCGCCCGAAAGTTGGCCGCCCCCATTGAGACGCCTCTCTTTAAGACGCGGAAAGATGCGGTAAACGTCTTCGAGTTGCCAGGGCGAGCGCTTCCGCTGACCCAGCAGCAGGTTCTCTTCCACGGTGAGCAGCTTGAAGATGCCGCGATGCTCGGGCACGAGGCACACGCCGCGCTGGGCGACGTCGTGCGGCGCCAATCCTTGCACCTCCTGCCCGGAAAACAGGATTCGGCCCTGCGTGGGAGGCACGACGCCGCAGATGCTCTTGAGCGTGGTCGTCTTGCCTGCTCCGTTGCGACCCAGAAGGGTGACCAGTTCGCCATCGCCGACTTGCAGCGAGACTCCTTGCAGCACGTGGCTTTTTCCGTAGTGGGCATGCAGGTTGTCGATGTGAAGGATCATGCTGCCTTGCCCCCGGTGATCATGTTGCCCAGATAGGCGCTGCGCACCCGCTGGTCGTTGCGGATATCCTGAGGCAGTCCCTCGGCCAGCACGCGGCCTTGTTGCATCACGGTCACGGTATCGGAAATGTCCATCACAATGCTCATGTTGTGTTCAATCAGCACCACGGTGTGCTCATCCTTGAGGCTCTTTATCAAGCGCTTCATCTCATCCAGATCGTCGATACCCATACCGGAGGTCGGCTCGTCTAGAAAGATTGCCTTGGGCCGAGCGGCCAACGCCATACCCACCTCCAGCCGGCGCTGCTGGCCGTGTGAAAGATTGCCCGCCGGCGTGTCGGCATAGCGCTCCAGCCCGAGCCGCGCGAGCACACTGGCCACGGCATCTGCCCTGGCACGAGGCCCCACTGGCGCATGCCAGCAGTTCAGAGCATGGGCAGGTGCCGTGCCCTGTGCCGCAAGGCGCAAGTTTTCTCGCACCGGTAGCGTGAGGAACAGGCTGGTAACCTGGAACGAACGTGCCATGCCGCGCTGCACACGGCGGTGATCAGGCTCTTGCGTCACGTCGTGGCCGTCGAACAGAATGCGGCCACCGCTCACGGTCTTGGTGCCCGTGAGCATGTGGAACAGGGTGGTCTTGCCCGCGCCATTGGGGCCGATCACCGAATGCACGGTATTGGCCCGCACCTTCAGGTCCACGCCCCCGAGAGCAACAAATTTGTCGTAACGCTTTTCAACACCGACGGCTTCAAGCAGGATGGGCGCATTCATGCCGCGTCTCCTTGGGTCTTGGCGATCTCTGTCGCTGACGCTTTGCGCCGAATAAGAGACCACACCGTCTCACCCAGGCCCCACAATCCTCGCTGCATGCCCAAGCTGACGACCATCAGCACCACACCCAGCAACAGCAGCCAGCGCGGCCACAACGTCGACAACCAGTCGCCCATCAGCAGATAGAAAGCCGATCCCAACAAAGAGGCCAGCAGATTGCCGGTTCCGCCAATCACGGTCATCACCAGGATCATTTCGCTGGTGTGATATTCGGCGTTAGCCAGCGGCGCAATACCAGTCATCATGGCGTGCAAAGCCCCCGCCAGTCCGGTAACTGCCCCGGAGATCACAAAGGCCTGCAGCTTCAGAAGACGCAGGTTGTAGCCAATGGCGCCAGCGCGCTCCTCGTTGTCTCGCACCGCCAGAAGTGTGCGGCCAAAGATCGATTCAGAAGCCCTCTGCAGGAACCAGAACGTCACCAGAAACAGCACAGCCACGAAACCGTAGTATTGCCAGGGCGAGGTAAGCGGCCACAACGTCATGCCTGCCACCGCAATGGAGGGGCGCGGAATGTCCATCAGGCCGTTGTCGCCCCCCGTCAAGTCAGGGAACGAGTAGGCCAAAAAGTAGAACATCTGGGCAAACGCCAATGTGAGCATGACGAAGTAAGTACCGCGCTGACGTATCGCGACCCAGCCGACAATCGCCGCACCCAAGGCACCCATTGCGACAGCCGCCACCAGCGCCAGCGGCATAGGGAGCGGCCAACGTGTGAGTGTGAGTGCGATGGTGTAGCTGCCCAGGCCAAAGAAAATGCCCTGACCGAATGACAGCAAACCGGTGTAGCCAAGCAGCAAGTTGCAGCCCATGGCTGCGAGGCCAAAGATCAGCACCTCGCTGGCGAGCGAACCCGACTGCATGAGGAGCGGCATGATCAGCACGACGGCCAGTGCCAGCAGCAAGTGAGAATGTTTGCGCATCGCGTTCATACCTTTCGGCCCAGCAGACCATGAGGGAGCAAGAGCAGCACGGCTGCCATGGCGATATAGATCATCAGGCGCGCTCCCTCAGGCCACACCGTGCTCATCACACTCTGCACGATGCCGATCAGCAAACCACCCGCCAGAGCGCCGCCAAAACTCCCCAGACCGCCCACCACCACGATCACAAACGCGACTCCCAGTGCCTCTATGCCCATGAACGGCTCGGCGCCACGAATGGGGGCAGCCAGCACACCTGCAAGCGCAGCGGTCGCCGCACCCAGCGCGAACACGAGACTGAAAATGCGAAAGACATTGATGCCCAGCAGAGACACCATCTCTGTCGACTCGCTGCCGGCGCGAACAGCGCTGCCAAGGCGGGTGCCTTCGAGCACGTACCAAAGGCCTATCGCCAGGAGCGCAGTAAAGCCGATCACGAACAGCCGATACTTGGGATAGACAAAACTGCCCCACATCACTACGCCTTGCAGGAGGTCCGGCACTGGCACCGTGTCCCCCAGCGGCCCCCATTGAAGAATGACCAGCTCCTGCACCACGAGCGCCAGGCCCACAGTCACCAGGATGTGAAACTCATGCGGCTTGGCGTACACATGACGCAGCAAGAGCTTCTCAGTAAGCCAGCCAATGGCCCCCACCACCACAGGCACCACGAGTAGCGCCAGCCAGAAGTTGAACCCCCAGCGCATCATCTGGTAGCAAAAGTACGCACCCAGCAGGTAGAACGCGCCGTGGGCAAAATTCACGAAGCGCAGCAGCCCAAACACGATGGACAGCCCCACGGCCAGCAGGAAGTACAGCATGCCGATGCCGACCCCGTTGATGACCTGCAGCAGATAAATGCTCATAGGATTATTGGAACAAGAGGATGCCCCGGCAGTGCGCAAAGGCGCTGCCGCAGAGCCGAGACAATGAGATACACGGGCCACGCGGCCCGTGCATTACGGGGTCAGGCCAGCTTGCAACCAGTTTGATCCAGCGGCAGGAATGATTTACCGGAACTCACCACGTCAACGTAATCGTCCTTGTTGGCCATCTTGCCCTTGGCCTTGCCCTTGAGCAGGTAGTAGCTCTTGATCACTTGGTGATCACCCTTGCGGATTTCTTCTTCCCCCGTCAAGCCCTGGTACTTCATACCCTCAAGCGCTGCGACCACCGCCTTCGGATCGACCGTTCCGGCCTTGATGATGCCGTCGATCAGCAGCTTGGTGCAAATGTAGGAGCCGGCCAGGCTGTAGTTGGGGTTGCTCTTGAACTTGTCATTTGTGCGCTTGACCAGATCCAGATTAAGCGGCGTTTTGGCTGTGTGCCAATACTGGGCGCCGAAGTACACCCCCTCGCACAAGTCGGCACCAAGCGACTCGAACTGCTCCAGACCCGAGGCCCAGGCGATCAGGATGGTCATGTTCTTGTTCATGCCGAAGCTGATGGCCTGGCGCAGGGTATCGGACGACTGGGAGCCGAAGTTGAGCAGCAGCAGCACATCGGGCTTGGCCGCGATGGCGTTGGTCAGGTAGCCGCTGAATTCCTTCTCGTTGAGCGAATGGTAGCTATTGCCCACATGCTCCAGACCCTTTTCCTTGAAGATGTTCTTGGCCGCTGACAACAAGCCATCGCCGAACACGTATTGCGGCGTGATGGTGTACCACCGCTTGGCTTTCGGGAGGGCATCGATCAGCGGCCGCACAGTCTGTTCAATCGCACCGAATGTAGGCACCGACCAGCGGAAGGTCGCGGGGTTGCAATCTTTTCCCGTGATCTCGTCTGCGCCCGCGGTCGTGATGAAGATGCCTCCGGCCTTCTCAGCCTCCTTACCCATGGCCAGGGACTCGGACGACAGGATGCCCCCGGCAAAGAAGCGCGCCCCTTTTTGCTGCACCGCTTCTTGCACCTTGCGGACCGCAGTGGCAGGCTTGCCTTCCGTATCAAGAACCGTGTAGGCCAGGGGCCGCTTGAGCGCGCTGCCGTATTGCTCAATCGCCAGCTTCATGCCAAGGTCGGCAAATTTTCCGTTGGCTGCGAAAGGCCCGGACATGGGCACCGGGCAGCCGAACTGAATGGCGTCCGACGCTTGGGCCCATGCGCTGCGAGCCAGCCCCAAAGATGCGGGCAAAGCGCCCAGAGCCGAGATCTGCAGAAGTTGACGACGATGCATGAATGTCTCCTGTGGGTGGATAAAGGCCCGACGGCCGGTGGCGAGATGCTTTCGTAAACGCACAATGCGTGCCAATACGTGCTTGGTCAGGTGTCACATGAGGCGCCTGATGCCCAAGATCCTGTGCCCTGTTTGTTTTTCGTATTTATAGTGATAAATAGGAAAAATCTGACCGGTGGAAACCCTAGCCCCCATTTCATTGCACACTGTCGGTGCATACACTGCACCATACGAGTGTCAGATCCGCACCCCAACACAACGGACAGACCAAAGCACCACCCGACATGGCAACCAAAACGACGGGGCAACGCCCAATCAAGCAACTCAAGCGCCCCGATCTGGTGGCCCAGGAGATCAAGCGACTGATCACGGAAAAGAACCTCAGTCCCGGCGACAGGCTGCCGCGCGAGACAGAGTTGCAGGCGCAATTCGAGGTCAGCAAGGGCACCATTCGTGAGGCACTGAAATCGCTGGAGGTCCAGGGCCTGGTGACCATCTCCACGGGCCCATCGGGCGGCGGCACCATCGCCGAGGTGCCGCTAGACCGCACCCTGCAGTTCATGCAGAACTACCTGTTCTTTCAGGAAGTCACGATTGACAACATCTACACCGTGCGCCAATTATTGGAGCCCGAGCTTGCCGCCGGCGCCGTTCCCCACCTGACCGAGGCTGACTTCGCGGCACTGGAGCACAGCATCAGCTGCTGCGATCCGACTAGTAGCAATGAAGATTTGGTAAGCCAGCGGCGTGAGGACGTGAATTTTCACGACATCCTGGCGGCTGCCAACCCCAACCCGTTCTTGCGGTTTACCTGTGAGCTGATCAATGAAATGATTCGCCAGCTCATCGTCTTCGGCAACCGCACACCCAAGACCGAACACCGGCGATTCGGCGAGGCCAACGCAAATATTCACCGCGAGATCGTGCTGGCGGCGCGCGCGAGAGATGCCGAGAAGGTGCGTGAACTCATGACCATTCACATGCGCGACGCAGCCAGCAGCGTCAAGCGCATGAAGGGGCGCATCCAGGGCCGCCTGATTCTCGATGCCGACACCCTGCGCCGCCCACGGTCAGCTCATGTACGCCCTGAGTAGGGTGCTCACCGTTCGTGCAAGCCCCCTGATCACAATAGCGGCTAGAAGCTAATGCTTCAGACGCATGCAGTTCAAACTGACTGGCACTGGCACCATATTAATAACCAACGAACTTCGGCTTACCAAGTTGGTTATCGGTATCTACAAGAAAGGACCGGCTGCAAAAAGCAGCCGGTCCTTTCTGAGTGCGCCTGTGTAGAGCTTGCGTCTACAGCCGCCTGATCGTTGCCGGGGTCATTACACAGTCATAAAAAACAACTTTCGTATTCCCCTGCATTGCCTGAGCCTGATTATTCGGATTCAGCCGACACTTCTTGTGTCTTACGGTTGTAACGTAGCACGATCTTGTTGAGTTCACAGAGGTTGAACCCGTCCCACTCCACCTCAGACTCGTCATCAGTGAAGACCACCTTGATGTCTTGCACGCAGTTCTTCGTGTCACCAAACTTGAACTTTCGAGACTGGCCGTTGATAAGCTGCGTGCTTCCCAGCCTGTCCTTGCCCCAGTTATTTTTCTTGGTAGGAGATATATAAACCTCATTCAAGGCATAGCCGGTACGATTGACTAGCGTGAAGTCCGCGTCAGCCGCCATTGCCGCGCCACTCGATATCAAAGCCACAAGTAATACAACTCTTTTCAGCATAAGACTCTTCAAGATATAGAAAAAAATGTCAACGCAACAGCACATTTTATGCGTTTTGATACATTTTCATTACAACTTGTAGAGCTGTCAAGAAAGAAGTGGAATGCGCACCCTCCAAGTTGGAGGTAGTTCGATTGTGTTACCGCAACACGCACTGAAGTACGGCAATGAATTGCTGATAATTCCCCCATCAGTGGCACAAGTGCATCTGATGAGACTGAAAAGCCACTGCAGCTATGCCGCCCAGGCAGTGCCTAAGCTTGTAGCGGCAAACCAACACGATTCAGCGCTTGAGGGCAGAGACGGCAAGGGCCAAGCCCGGAAACAAAGCAGACGAGCCACAGAGTCACTTTGCTACCAGCCCACGCGGGGCGGCTCATGCGCCAGCAGCTGCTGGCTCGGCTGGGTCAGTGTGTCGAGCTGCTCGTCGTAACGATCGTCTGCTTTGTTGAGCAAGCGTTTGCAGAACCTACGCTAGTCTGCGCCACCTTTGTCACCCCCCACCAGCAGGATGGCCTTACGTTGGGCGTCAAAGGCAAACGCAACCCGCCAGACTTGGCAATTCAATGAAAAACGCAGCTCCTGCATGTTGGTACGCCGCGAGCCCTTCAGCGTATCCACCGTCGGGCGACCGAGATTCGGACCAAACTCGGCCAGCGTTCTTGCGTGCGCCAACAACTCATCCTGCAGATCTTCTTTCAGGGTGATGAACTCCTCGTCAAAAAAGCATCGTGAAAAAGAACTGTCCAAGCGTGATCGAAACCATGTTCTTCAACCCATATGCCGTCGAGACCATGTTCTGATACGACTGGTCTCGGCTGGCGGCAGTACGTCCACATCTAGGGTGAACCGCCGAAGGCCGTCCTTCCATCAATTCAGGCTCAATCGACCAATTCACGCATAATTGGTTACAAATAGTGCCATCAGGGTAGATCATCCAGGTGGCCCCTCACGCACCAGCCAGCGCTTTTCTAAACAGCGTTTTGAGACTTCGCAGCTGCAGTGGAGTAGATCGTCGTAATGCCGAGCACGGGCGTAGGGCCAGCGTAGGGCGTGAACTCCGGTAGAGCGTCGCCAAGCGACCATTGCACACCAGCCAGTGTCTGATCGTTGAGGCGGACAACGCCTTTCAGCCTCAGAAGTTCCGGCGCCAACAACGGACCAAGCCATCGAGGCCATTCATCAAGCGTGACCGGGTCCACGTGTGGATGGAACGTGCTGCGTGCACCGTGGGACGCTGCGGCACCCTTTGAAGGGGCCATCTTGCGATGGAATAGACCCGAGGCTGGTGCGATGGCGCCGACGTCACCACGGACCACTGGCTGCCGGACACGCGCAGCCGCGGTAATGATATCCTGCCAGTCCACTGAGGCCTTCGCGGAGCGCAGCACGGGCGCTCGCCCGTTGCCCGCGTGGAGGATATCGGCCAGTGCATCAGCCTGCGCGGACTTCAAGTCGGTCTTGGTGACGACAAGCACGTCGGCCGCTTCGACCTGCCCCTTCGTCTCCTCATTATTCGCTAGCAGCTGCAGGCCCGCTACAGAGCTGACAACTGTCACGATGCCACGCAGGACATAGCGCTCTCGCAGCAGCGGTACGAGATCGAACAGCCGGGCCATCGGTCGGGGGTCGGCGATGCCCGTGGTCTCGATTATCACGGCATTGAAACGGGGACGCTCACGGCGAAGCCGTGCCCACCAGAGCTCGGTGAGTGCATCCTGCAGGCCAGGCAACCCGCTGCAGCAGATGCACTGGTCCGCGAGCAGCATGGATGCGCTGTCCATACTCCGAGCCAGGATGCGGTCGTCGAAGCCAACCTCTCCGATCTCGTTGATGATCAAAGCGGCATCCGCTAGCGCCTCGTGGCGCAGCCATCGCGCCAGCAAAGTCGTCTTGCCGCTGCCGAGGTATCCCGTCACGAGCCAGACCGGGATCGGTTCGGCTTTCAAATGCCGTCCCTCGGAGAATATCCAAGTCGCTTTGAGATCGCTTGGGCAGAGTCGACAACCATCGCAGCCAGCCGATGCATTTTCGCCTTGGGCAACCGTTGCGTCGGCCCCGCCAAACCGACGGCGGCAACCACTGATCCGGTGGCGTCGAAAATGGGGGCGGCAACACCGCGCATGTCCACTTCGCTTTCTTCGTCGTCCACGGCGTATCCACAATGGCGGACCTTCTCAAGCAACTGTTGTAACGCAGCCTTGTCTGTGATGGTGTGCGGTGTACGCGGAACCAGCGGCGCCCGCAACACCTGGGCCAACACCAGCGGTGGACTGAAGGCCAGCAGCGCGCGGCCTTCGCTGGTACAGAACGCCGGCTTACGCACGCCGAGGTACGAACGGGGTCGAATCGCGTGCTGACTTTCAATGTTTCGGAGGTACAAGATTTCGCTGTCATGCAGCACCGCGAGGTGAATCGTTTCGCCGCTCCGCTCGCACAGGCTATGCAACAATGGCACAGATTCTTCCGCGACATTCATGCGGCGGCGTACGAGCGTACCCATCGAGAAAAGCAGCAGGCCGAGCCTGTAGCGGCCGTCCACAGGATTGCGTTCTAGAAACCCTTCGGAAACAAGCGTCGACACGAGCCGGTGTACGGTACTTTTGGCGAGCCCGAGGCGGGCGGAAAGCGCCGTGATCCCCATCTCGGGCTCCTCTGCGGACAAGGTCTTCAGCAGACGCAGGGCCGAACCCACAGAAGAAAGATGAGTGCCGGATTCCGAAGGTTCTTTAGTAGTCAACTTTGCGGATCAATCGTCATGTGGATCGCCCCGTCCACGCCAAGACCAGCAAGAGACCGCAGGGCGAGATCGGTCTCCTCAAGGCTGAACACGTGCGTGCTCATGGCAGTAACGCGATGGCGGTTGCCCGCGATGAGCTGTAGGGCCAGCTCAACCGAGGCGTAGGAGTGGCCCCGCATTCCCTTGACAGTTAGGAAGTTGGCAATGATAAGGTCACTATCAAACTGGGGAACTGCCTGACGCTTTTGACCCGCCAAGATCACGGTTCCACGCTTGCGGGCCAACTGCATGGCACTCGTCACCGATGCGGTGCCACCCGACGCACAATCTATCACGAGATCAGCCATGTGGCCGCCTGTGAGGTCAGCCACAGTTTCAAGCAGGTCATTCTCTTCGATGTCGATAGTGGCGTCGGCGCCGAGTTCGCGAGCCAACGCCAGGCGCTGCCTGTCGGTGGCGTTCGACAACCCCGTCACAATCACTCGCTCAGCGCCGGCCTCGCGCGCAGCCACCACGCAGGCTAGGCCCTGCTGGCCAGGCCCCTGGATCACGACCGTCTTTCCAGGCCCGGCACCGCCCTGCAGGTAGGTCCACTCAATCCCGTTGGACAGCGGCAGCGCGAGGGCCGCATGGCGAGGCGACACGCCGTCCGGCACCCGGTGGAACACCGTGTTCAAGTTGAGATGCTGGTACTGCGCGAAACCGCCCCACAGCCCCGGCGCCTTGCTGAGCGGCGTGGCGCCATAGCGCGTCCCGCCCAGGCGCCAGTCGGTGGCATTGCACAGCCGGAATTCTCCAGATCGGCAGAAGTCGCAGTGTCCGCAGGGCAGATATTCCTCGAGAGCTACAAGGTCGCCTTCGCGAATTCGCCACTGCTGCGCGGCCAGCGATCCGATGCGCATGACGTGGCCTACCGTCTCGTGGCCCAGCACGAGGGGGCCGCGAGATTTTGGCAGATTCTGGTAGTAACCCCAGTCACTGCCGCAGACACCCGTGACCGCAACCTTGAGCAAGCCGGTAGCGGGATCCGGCGGCGGAAGGTCCAAGTGCTGGATCTCGGTGCGGCCCGGTTCCACCGCGACGGCCGCTTTCACAGTTGAGGCTTGCGTCATACCGAGGCATGCGGCTTGCCCGCTTCTGCGCGCAGTGCATCTCTGGCCGCCTCGTGAAAGACTTCGGCTTCAGGCAGTACGACGGCGGCAGACCGCACACGCTGATGAGCCGGGTCCGTTCCAGGGGGCGGAGATCCCGACTGCGCCAGCGCGGTCGCTGCGGCGATGAGCCGGCGACGGGCCTGCACGATGCCTCGGTCTGTGCCCGTCAGGTTCTCGCGGGTGCGGTCCGCGATGGGTCCCATGCTTTCCTGTAGCGACGAGTCCTGAACCGCGATGCCCTCGACGCCACTGTAAAGTTCGCCGGTGCGTTGACGCTCTCGGTCCATCAGGTAGTCATTGGATTTATTGGCCAGAGGAATGTAGGTCCCAGGCACGTACTTGCAATGGATGCCGTGGCCGTCACGCATGGCCGCCACCTCCTCCTCAGTCAGCGCACGAGTCGGGTGGTAATCAAAGCTCCAGGCCCAGCAATTCTCGTCGTCGATGGGCACCCAGAAATGGCCGTGCACGGGGTGATCGCCGCGCGGAGGAACCATGGTAAAGCAGGGAAGGACCCAAGGCGTTATGCGCCAGTACAGAAAACCAGGCTCAGCTTTGCGCCGTGCGCCAATTAGCAAGCCGGCGTCGATTTCGGCGACCTCGAACTGCGGTCGCAGATCCCCCAGGTTGTATTCATTGCCCTTGGCACCCTTGAACAGCGGGTCACTCTTCAAGCCGCCGCTGTGCAGGAAGGACACATGGCTCGAATCGATTCCACCTTCCAGCGCTTGCAGCCAGTTGCATTCTTGTACCCGTTTGGACATGAAGCTCTGTTCGGGCGGGACGGTCGCGAACTCCCACTCTGGCGGCAATGGCTGCAGCTCCGGCGGCCCCATGTAGATCCAGATAACTCCGCCACGTTCGATCATGGGATAAGACTTGAGCTTGATGCGGTCGCAGTGGCTGCTGCCTTCCGGTTCCGACGGTATATCCGTGCAGCGTCCATTCACATCGAACTTCCAGCCGTGATAAGGGCAGCGTAGCCCGTTCTCTTCATTGCGTCCAAACCACAGCGAAACGCCCCGATGAGCACAGAACTCATCCATCACGCCCAGACGCCCAGATGTGTCCCGGATCGCCACGAGGCGCTCGCCCAGCAACTTCAAGCGCACCGGCGGACAGTCCGGAGTAGGCAACTCTTCAGACAGCAGGGCCGGCAGCCAATAGCGCCGGAACAGTTCGCCCATAGGCGTCCCAGCATCGGTGTGGGTGACAAGTTCGTTCTGTTCTCGTTTCAGCATGGTGATGTCTCTTGTTCCACCTGAAGGAACAGTTTGCCTTCAGGTGGAACAATGTTAAATTACTTCGCTAATGAAATCAAGCTCTACCCTGAAGGAGACGTGAAGTGAATCGAAGACTATTGACGTCGATGTTGCTGTGCGCATCGGCATGGATCGCTATGCCTGGTCAGGCACAGGAGCGCGAGTCGGCAACATGGCCTACGAAGGCGGTGCGAGTGGTTGTGCCCTATGCCGCAGGCGGGACGGCCGACACCCTTGGACGCGTCGTTGGGACCCACTTGCAGGCCGTCTACAAGCAACCGTTCGTGATTGAAAACCGTGCCGGAGGCGCCGGCACGATCGGGTCGGGCCAGGTTGCCAAGACCCCTCCAGACGGGCACACGCTGGTGGTTTCGGGCATCGGCTCGCACGTGATCGCGCCGGTGGAAGTAAAGTCTTTTGATCCCATTGCAGACTTCACCCACATTGCCCTACTCGGTGGGCCGCCGACTGTTCTGGTTGTGAATCCTTCTTTATCCCCCAAGACACTGGCGGAATTCATCTCCTACGCGCAGAACCAGCCCGCTGGTTTGAGCTGGGGCTCACCGGGCATTGGCACGCACGGCGACCTGATTGGTGAGCTCTTCGCACGCCGCGCCAACTACCGGCACACCCCTGTTGGCTACAAGGGTGCCAACCCAGCTGTGGCCGATTTGCTCGGCGGACAAATTCAAGCAGCGGTTGTCACCTACCGTACGGCAGCCGCGCACATCAAGGCTGGCAAGCTCAGGGCGCTCGCCATCACGGCGCCGACGCGGCAGCCAGACATCCCGACCGTGCCGACGTTCGCGGAACTGGGGTTCCCGGAACTCACAGCCAGCACCTGGTTCTCCCTGTCTGGCCCGGCCGGCATGCCGCCCGCGCTGGTCAGCAAGATCAACGAGGAAGTGCGGCGCGGCCTCAAGTCACCGGCCGCTCAGAAGCTCATGAAGGAGGAAGGTATCGAGATCCCGGACATGGACGCGCCGGCCTTCAATCGCTATCTACGGGCAGAACTCGACCGCTGGGTACCTCTGGTTAAATCGAGGGACACCTCCGGGGCACGTTGATATTTTCGCCAAAGACGTCGCGTGGGCGTGAACTAGCTCTGCCTTTCGGTCGCAATGGGTGACTACGAGCGCGCCCAAGGGCGAGACGATCTCGGAGATGCTGAACCGCGGTCAGCTCAATAGTTTCAAGGGGCCGAGGCCTCTGCATTCGACAGCGCGACGCAACCCGAACATTGGTTGGCTTTTCGGCAATCCCACAGCGACCGCCAAGTCGGTGTTGGGAGAGGACTACTGGTCGTATGGCGTGGCCCATGCTCGCCATACCCGTGAGACTTTCGTGCGCCACCAACATGTCCAGAGGTTGTCGGCACGGCCCACGGAAGTGGGCAAACTGTTCTACCCATCCACTTAAGACAATTACCGCATTTGAGGAAACATTTGCCATGACCACTAATCTTTTGGAAGTTCGGGTCGCACGCAAGACCGTGGAAGCGGTAGACATCTGCGGCCTCGAACTGGTCGCCTGCGATGGCCAACCTCTGCCAGCCTTCACTGCCGGCTCGCATGTGGATGTACATCTGCCCAATGGCCTGGTGCGGCAGTATTCAATACACAACGATCCGTCTGAGCGGCACTGCTACCGGATCGCGGTCTTGCTAGACGCCGCTTCGCGCGGCGGTTCGCGCGCCGTGCACGAAATGGTGCAACAGGGCGATCTGCTCCGCATTAGCATGCCGCGCAACCTGTTCCCGCTGGCCGCCAACATTCGGCACAGCCTTTTGCTGTCGGGCGGCATCGGCATCACGCCAATCCTCTCCATGGCACGACAACTCTCGGCCATACAGGCGGACTTCGAGATGCACTACTGCACACGCTCGCGCGAGCGCACCGCGTTCCTCGCTGAGATCCAGGCCTCTGCGTTCGCGAATCAGGTGCGCTTCCACCACGACGACGCTCAGGCCATCGATCTGGCCGCCGTGCTGGCTGAGCCCTCACCCGATCGGCACCTGTACTTCTGCGGCCCCAAGGGATTCATGGATGCCGTGCAAAAGACGGCCGAACTGCAGGGATGGGCACCGGAAAACGTGCACTTTGAATTCTTCTCCGCCGCTCCTGTTAAGCAAGCCGACGACGGCGCCTTCGATGTACACCTGGCCCGCTCGTGCCGCGTGGTACGCGTCCCCGCCACGCAGTCGGTCACCCAGGCGCTGGCCGAGGCCGGCGTCATGATCGAAACCTCGTGCGAGCAAGGTGTATGCGGCACATGCCTCACCCGCGTACTCGAAGGCGAACCGGAGCACCGAGACATGTTTCTCAGCCCCGGCGAGCAGGCCCGTAACGACTGCTTTATGCCGTGTTGCTCACGCGCACGCAGCGCCACGTTGGTGCTGGACCTGTGACCGCCAGCGCGCCGCCGGGCGTGCTGCTTTTGCGCCTGCCCGACGCGGCATACAGAAACAAAAAAGCCCCGAGTTGATTTCCGGGAGTTTTTCGATGTTTGCCTCCCCCGCCACGGACGATTTCTTCCGCTAACGCATCGACCAGATGATTGAGGTGCGCCATCCGCTGGCGGTGCTGGCTTCGCGCATGCCATGGCAGGAGATCGAAGCACGGGTGACACACCGCCTCGTGCTCAAGGCTCACGCGGGAGTGTCCATGCCCGATCTGGATTTGTTTGGCGAACAAGCCACTCGCGTGGCACCTCGCAGCACCGCCGGACGCCCCCGCGTGCCGCTGCGCATCATGATCGCGCTGGTGTACCTTAAGCATGCTTTCAACGAGTCCGATGAGGGCGTGGTCGAGCGCTGGGGCGAAACGCCTACCTGGCAATTCTTCTCAGGGCAGTCGTATTTTGAGCATCGCCGCCCAAAGCGGTCAACGCAAGGCCGTTGACGGTCAGCCCAAGCTCTATGCCTGGCAAGCGGCTGAAGTGGCGTGCATCAGCAAGTGTGAGATCAGTGACCGCCTGCATGCAGTGCTATGTGCGGCTGGCTACAACCTCAAGTGGCTGCTGTGCATGATCGTCAAGAAGGGCATCACCTTCCTCGAGGAGGTTTTTTGCGCCTGCAACCGACACGCTCACAGCGGCTGTCTTGGCTGGGGTCTGTCGTGGCCAGGCTTCTGAGCGCTGCAGTTCATGCAGAACTACCTGTTCTTTCAGGAAGTCACGATTGACAACATCTACACCGTGCGCCAATTATTGGAGCCCGAGCTTGCCGCCGGCGCCGTGCCCCACCTGACCGAAGCCGACTTCGCGGCACTGGAGCACAGCATCAGCTGCTGCGATCCGACAAGCAGCAATGAAGACCTGGTAAGCCAGCGGCGCGAGGACGTGAATTTTCACGACATCCTGGCGGCTGCCAACCCCAACCCGTTCTTGCGGTTTACCTGTGAGCTGATCAATGAAATGATTCGCCAGCTCATCGTCTTCGGCAACCGCACACCCAAGACCGAACACCGGCGCTTCGGCGAAGCCAACGCAAAAATTCACCGCGAAATCGCGCTGGCGGCGCGCGCGAGAGATGCCGAGAAGGTGCGTGAACTCATGACCATCCACATGCGCGAGGCGGCCAGCAGCGTCAAGCGTATGAAGGGGCGCATTCAGGGCCGCCTGATTCTCGATGCAGACACCCTGCGCCGACCCCGGTCAGCGCATGTGCGCGGCAAGTAGCGAGCTTAACTTTCGTGCAAACGCCACTGATCTGCAGCTGATGTTGCTTCAACCTAGAAGCGGCAGTTGGACGCGCCCGAGCAGGTCGTCATCGGGTGCGCTGGCAAGACGTGAGGACGCGGCAGGCCCCTGGCCTGCAAGAACGAGCAACGCCGCCAGCGTGCCCGAGGGCGGCCTGATCGGGTGCGTAGCGCTCTCAGCCGCAGCCGGCCGCCCAAAAAGGTGAGCGTTATCGGAGCATCGAAATTGAGTGTCCACTCGGCTTTCTTGGAGATTGCAAGCGGTCAACTGCCGGATCCAGGTTAACCTGCGCTAGCCATTCCGCATACGCGAAGGATGGTCGCACATCATCCACTAGGCGGTCCATTCGAGACGCATCTTCGATGCTGGGAGCAGCAGCAGTTCGTAACAGGGGCTCCCACTGTTGGGCAACTAACGTAGCGGCTTCCCTCATCCATTTGATCGCTCCCGCACGGTCAAGCCCCATCCGCTCGGCAGCATCGGCGATCCGCGAGACGCTTGTACCTGAGCGCCCATCAGTACCAGTCGCGAGTGACAGATTGGGGCCTTCTTCGATCTTTTCCGGCATGCCCGTCATGTTGGGCGTGATGTCGAAGGCAGGGGAAAGACCCCAGGCCATGCGCTCGTCGTTTTCCGCCACTCGATCCAAGAGCAACCCTGTGTTAAGCGGGTGATCGTCGGTGTTCCCCACCAATGCGTTGAATGCCATCCGCTTCCACAGTTCAGCCAGTTGCCCACCCAGGCGCGTACGATGATCACCCTTGCGGTCTTTCGTCCAGATTCTAAGTTGGTCCGCCAACGCCAGGTACGAGCGCTCCGGATCACCTCTTACTGCACTGATGCGCAGTCGTAAGACTGTGTGTGCACTTGCATAGAGCTTTCGCGTCGGCTTGAATGGGTCGCCACCCCTGTCGAAGCGCTGGACCATCAATACCTGGTGAGCACCAAAGGTATGCAGTTTCACGGGCGCCACATATAGGCCGACCTGCTTGGCCAGACTCATCGTCACGTACTCCCGCGCAGGCATTGCCCGCCTGTCTCCTCGGGCTTGCATTTTCACTAGCCACAGACACCCCTCATCGACCAAGGTAGCCTTAGGTCGCTCACCCCCTGCGCTCGTGTCCAGGTCATCATTCAAGCGACGCACTGCGCGGCTAGAGGGTTCGTATTCCCCAAGCTCTTCGGCGAACTGCTTCAGGACCATGAGCCCCTTCGGGCGCCATCGCAGCTTCCTCTCGATGTCACTGCAGGCCTCGATCGCGCCAACGCCATCGGGAACTCCGAGCTCCAGCAGTTGCAGTGCGTCCAAGTTATCCCCGTGAATCGCTTTGAGGCGATCCTCCCCGTATCCAGCGGGCTTTGCATCCCGAACAACTCCGGGAAGGCCGTCCGAGGCCAATATCGCCATGCCTCTGGAGGACCGAGAGATTCGCAGCTCGACAGGGTCAAGTGCGAGCGCTCCCGGTTTCTTCGTGTAGTCGGGGTGATAGATGAAGCGAGCGCCGTTGCCGATCACGAGATCGCCCGCTCTGACAGGCTCGTCTCGCCCAGGCAGCCAAACCCAAATTGGAGTGACAACAGTCATGACTATTTTAGATTCCGCTCCGCGTATGCGAGCGTCTCAGGATCATCGCGTGGATCCAGCAGCTTCTCGACTTGACCAAGGAGGCCCAATGCTTGAAGCACCTTGAAAAGATTGCCAACGGCGACCCCTCCGGCGCCATCTTCCAGGGATCGGACGGTCGAAGTTGAGACGTCGGCAAGATGTGCGAGCTCCTCCTGCGTCAGGCCGCGCAGTTTCCTTGCCATAGTGACCCGTCCACCCAGGCGCTCCAATGCGCCGCTCACAATGACCGGGAACGAGCGGACTCTTGAGTTGCTCTGGGGTGAGGAGAGGCGAGCCATGAGAGGAATTCTAAGGGTTTTCAGTGATATATCAGCAATTTTTTGCTCTTAAACGTTGATATTTCATTGATTACCCTTATCCTCAACCACGCCGAGTCGCTCGGTACCGCCCTTTCAAAGATCTATAGGGAGTTTCTTGCAGTTGTCGCGCTCTCGGTTGACAGCACGCAGCGGCTCATGTGCGTGACAACTGGCGGCGGGTGTTCAACCTGGATCAGAACAACGTGGGAAGTCCCTGTAGGGTTCTAGTGCCCTGAATTGCAAATTCGTTGAACAAATCCACCGACAATCGCCGCCATGCTGCGTCACAAAGCCTCGCGATACCACTCGGTATCGCTGCGTTTTGTTCCTTGCCTGACACCGATTTCGGCAGATTTGTTTCTTCAACGAACTTACAACTCAAGACACTAGCATTGGGGCGCCGATTCAGGGCGACGGCGTTCGCTGGCAATCTCGAGCTTTCAAGAAAGTCCCTTTGAACCGCAGCTGTTGAGAATCTTTCAGAACGCCTGTCATGCACTCTGTTGCTTGCGCTCGCAAAGACAAGGCGATCAAAAGCACAGAAAGATTTCGCCCAGAGAGCGCGTCGTTGTAAGTTGTGGCAGCAGCTGTCTTTGGCCGCTCAACTCCATGAAGCAGCGAACTCCACTCCGTCAGTTGGTGGGCTGACCCTGAAGTCATTGAGCCTGTCTGCGAACACCTTCGAAAATGGCCTCGGCCACATCTTGCGGGAAGTCAGCGGGTATCTGCAAGGTGACGGCGGCTATGGCTGGCTCTAACCGGGCGAGCAGTTCGGCCAGGATGTCCTCGGCGCTCGCGCCCCAGCCGCACCTGGCTGCGGTGACGTTGAAATGGCCCCGCATGATGGTGGCCAGCTCATAGTGACGGATCTTGCCGCTCACTGCCATGGCCAATTCGGCATTGCGCCATGCCAGTTGGCTTTTCCCATTGCCGATAATGAGCCAGGCAGAGAGCACCTCGTACAAGGGGGTCAGCGCATATGCGCTACCAACGCACGGAACCACCCCGCCCTACGGGCACCCCTCCACAGAGGGGAATTATTTCGGGCGTACAGAGCGCCCGCCAAACAATTCCCCTCTGTGGAGGGGTGGCAGGCAAAGCCTGACGGGGTGGTTGCATTAAGAGGCTCAGAGCGCTTTTGATCGCCGCTGACAGTGGAGGCAATCCCCGATCGCGGCAGTCGGCGCAGGAACTGCCCGAACTTAACTATGCCCTTCATACCGCTTTTGCGGACCCTGCGGCTCGTATTCGGCCCCGCGCGCCGCTACAGCGCTCGACCTGGTTGGCTGGCTAACTTGCTCATGGAGCCGCTTTGTGTGGGCAGTACTGGCCGACTAGGACCCGCGCACTCGCCCACGTGAACGCGGCTCGTTCGCCAGGACAACGGTCTTTCCGCGGCACAGGACCAAGAGTGACCTCAGATCGACTTGGTCACAAAAAATTACCCTCTAGCCAAACTACTCCACGGTCACTGACTTCGCCAAGTTCCTGGGCTTGTCTACATCCGTTCCCCGCGCCACTGCGGTGTGATAAGCCAACAACTGCAGCGGCACCACGTGCAGAATGGGTGAAAGCGGGCCGTAGTGCTCGGGCATGCGGATCACATGCACGCCTTCGCTGGACTCGATTCGGGTGTCGGCATCGGCCAGCACATAAAGCACTCCGCCTCGGGCGCGCACCTCTTGCATGTTGCTCTTGAGCTTTTCCAGCAGCGCGTCGTTAGGCGCCACGGTGACCACCGGCATGGCGCTGGTGACCAGGGCCAATGGGCCGTGCTTGAGTTCACCCGCGGCATAGGCTTCCGCGTGGATGTAGGTAATCTCCTTGAGCTTGAGTGCGCCCTCCTGTGCCACGGGGTAGTGCAGGCCACGGCCCAGGAACAATGCATTTTCCTTGGTGGTGAACTGCTCGGCCCAGTCGATGATTTGGGGCTCCAGCGCCAGAACGCCTTGCAGCGCTACCGGAAGATGCCGCATGGACGTGAGGTGCGCGGCCTCCTGCTCGTCGGTCAGCAAACCGCGACTGCGTGCCAGCGCAAGCGTGAGCAAGAAAAGGCCTACCAACTGGGTGGTAAAGGCCTTGGTGGAAGCCACGCCAATTTCCACGCCTGCGTGCGTGATGTACGCCAGCTTGCATTCACGCACCATGGCACTGGTGGCTACGTTGCACACCGTAAGCGTGTGCTGCATGCCCAAGCCTTGCGCATGGCGCAACGCTGCCAAGGTGTCTGCCGTTTCGCCTGATTGGCTGATGGTGACCACCAGCGTTTTGGGATCAGGCACGGATTCACGGTAACGGTATTCGCTGGCAATCTCGACCTGGCACGGGATTTTGGCAATGCTTTCCAGCCAGTACTTGGCCACACAGCCTGAGTAGTAGCTCGTGCCGCAGGCCAGGATCAGCACCTTGTCGATCGCGCGGAATGTGGCGTAGGCGCCCTCGCCGGGGGCATGATTGTTGGCGGCCTCGAAAAGCTCCGGCACGACGGATTGAACGCCCTCAAGCGTGTCAGCCACGGCGCGGGGCTGCTCGAAAATCTCTTTCTGCATGTAGTGCCGATAGGGCCCCAACTCGGAAGCGACACTCATAGCCTGCACGATCTTCACGGGGCGCGACACACTTTGGCTGGTTCGGTCGGTGATCCAGTATTTACCGAGCTGGACGTCGACCACATCACCCTCTTCGAGGTAGACGATCTGATCAGTGACGCCGGCCAAGGCCATGGCATCGCTGGCCAGGAAGTTCTCCTGCCCGTCAGCACCCAGACCTAGCACCAGGGGCGAACCCTCGCGGGCGCCGACGAGGCGCTGCGGCTCGTCGCGGTGCAGCACCGCCAGAGAATAGCTGCCGCGCAGCCGCTTGACTGCCGCCTGCACCGCATGAAACAGATCGCCTTCGTAGAGGCTGTCGATCAGGTGAACGATGGTTTCGGTGTCGGTCTGGCTCGTGAAGAAGTAGCCACGAGCCAGCAGTTCTTCGCGCAGGGCTTCATGGTTTTCAATGATGCCATTGTGAACCAGCGTGACGCGCGCCGGGCGCGATGCTGCTTCTTCGCCGCCCATGCCGTTGGGCACCGGACCCCGGCTGACATGCGGGTGAGCGTTGGCCACTGCGGGAACACCATGTGTGGCCCAACGGGTATGAGCGATGCCGGTGGTGCCCGCCATACCCTGAGCGTCGGCTTGCGCAGCCAGATCGGAAACACGCGCGATGCCGCGCAGGCGCGTCAGTTTTGTGCTGGGTGCCGGCGAGGCGCCGTACGCCGCGTGCACCGCCACGCCGCAGGAGTCGTACCCACGGTATTCCAGGCGCTGCAGCCCCTGGACCAGGATGGGAACGATATTGCGCAATGAGACCGCACCAACGATGCCACACATACTTGCCTGCCTTTCTAACGGATGCGCAATACTACGACTGACGATATGAAATTATCGTTAAATATAGACACATCAATTGAAATGATTGAAACTCTCAAAGCTTGTATGAATTTAAATTTCATTTAAACTCATTCTATGAATGATAATTTCATAGATGAGATCGACTGGATGCTGCTTGATCAGCTCCAGCGTGACGCCAGTCTGAGCAACCAGGCGCTGGCTGAGCAAATGAACATTTCCCCGCCTACGTGCCTGCGCCGCGTGCGGCGACTGCGGAAGGAGGGGTTGATTACCGGCCAGGTGGCACTGTTGAACGAGGACGCCGTGGCGGCACACCAAGGCCACGGCTTAACGGCGATTGCCGAAGTGTCTCTGGACCGCCAGGGGGACGAGCACCTGGCAGCCTTTGAGCAGCGTGCCATTCACGAGGCCGCGGTCACCCAGTGTTACCGCGTCACGCCGGGGCCTGACTTCGTTCTCATGATCCGCGTGGCGAACATGCCCGGGTATCAGGCACTGGCACAACGGTTGTTCACGCAAGACTCCAACGTACGCAACGTGAAGGTTTTTTTCTCGGTACAGCGCAGCAAGTTTGACCCGCGCCTGCCGGTGAGATCAGCCCCGTGAGGCGAGGGCTGGCCGCACAAAGACCGTGATGAGGGTCTGCGCAATGTAATAGGTGCTCAGCACCCACACTTGCGACAGCGGCAAAGGAGACACGAAACGATTGGTGGCCAGCAGTGAGTCACTCAACATGAAGCTGGCCGAGCCCACCGCCACCCACATGCTGGCCTGGTCGCCAATGGCCCTGGCACGCCCGAAGGCCTGAGCGGCCATCAAAGCGATGACAAGCACATAAGCCGCCACCGGGATACGCAACCCAGGCGGCAAGCCACCGACCCAGAGGAATGCGTACATCGCCAAGCCGACAGCGAGCGTGGCCGCCAACGCGGGCCGACTGGGAAACCAGGACACATCTCGTTTAAACAGGCGGATATAGGCTAGGTGCGCCAGCAGAAATGCCACCAGACCAGGAATAAAGTAGCCGGGAAACATCAGAGCAATGTCGCCAAGCATGGAGAGCAACAGGGCGATCGACAGGTTCAGATAAAACCCCTTGCCGGAGGGCTCAGCCTGCGCGCGTGCCGCCACGAAGGCGATCGCAAAAACCATGGTCAGCGGCTTGAAGACCCGATGCCACTCGACTAATCCTGCCGCCGAAGTGCCGGTGGACAGGAGCGCCGACACGACAAGAAGAACCAACCATAAGCCCAGACGCCCGGGGAGAAACGCCGATTGAGGCTCGTTGGGAGCAGACTTAAGCAGTGCTTTCATCGAGCGAAGCGCCTTCCAGATGTGTCTCGTCGCCCCAGCCGACGATTGAAATGCCGTCCGGGGTCCAGAGCAGGCGGTTGACGGCTGCATTGCCCAGTTGCCAGGTACGAGCGTCTTGAATGCCCAAGCCCGCTGCGATTCGGTAGAGTATATCCAGCACGCCACCGTGCGTGAACAGTGCGATATGCTGGCCTACGTGGCGCGCTGCGAGCTGATCTACCGCCTGAGCCAGCCGCTGCCGGAGATCGGCCAGGGACTCTCCTCCTCCTGGCGGTCGCCAGTCAGGATCGCGCTTGCGCCAGCGCTCGGCCTCATGGGGCCAGGTATCGCTTACCTGCGCGAATGTCATGCCTTGGTACTCGCCAAAGCAACGCTCGCGCAGAGTTGGTGTAAGGGTGAGCGAGGCACCCAGGGCGTTAGCCGTCGCCTGGGCGGTATCGCGTGCGCGGGCCAGGTCGCTGCTGTAGATGGCATCTATGGTGTCGCGCTCAGCCAGTGCGCACGCCAATCGGCGCGCCTGTTCGCGGCCGATGTCGTTCAGCCCGATATCCAAATGGCCCTGAATGCGCAGATCGCGGTTCCAGGGGGTTTCGCCGTGGCGAATGGCAGTGATGCGTGTAGCCTCCATGGCTGGATGATGCCACTTTTTATTGCACTGCTTGGCTTAAAAAGGGTTTGCGCTCAAGAAACGAATGCCAAGCTGGAGCTTGGCGGTCCCAGGGGGTCAGCGAACTGGCTGCGCTGGTGCAGGCCCGATGGGCAACAAGGGGACGTCGACCCGGCGCGTGGGCTGCATGGGCGCAGGGTAGCCTTCCAGTGCGGCCACAAAGAGCGCGGCGAGGACGTTTTCGGTGTCATGCCAGGGGCCGTCATGGCGCGCGCGGGTGTCGTACACGATCTGCCCGGTCTGGAGGTCTCGCATCAGCAGACTGACTTCGCTCACGTAGGCAGGAATGGAAGGGTCCCACAGGGGGCCGCCAAAGCCGAAACCCACGCTGCCGCCACGAAAACTGTGCCCAACGCCCAGCCCGAATGTCCAACCCGGTCGCACATAGCCACCCGGCCAGCCACTGCCGTCGAGCCAGTATGCCGACACTTGACCACCCACCTGCACGCTGACGCTGGGCTTCAATCCGTCGTGCACAAGCCCCGCCCGAGCGAGTGCAGACGCAGCCATGGCTTCGAGCCGCTCGGGCGCGGGCTGACCCACCGTCTGCGGGCCGCGTTCGAAGCGGTAGTGGGCTCCGGATAGCACCGCTGATCCTGGCGCCCGTGCAGCCTGAGTTTGCACGTAAGCGTCTACGTTCCGGGGACCAGTGGCGCAGGCACCCAGAAGAACGGTGGCCAATAAAACAACGAGGGTCGCGCGCATACTGCTCTCCTTCAGCGTGTTCGCCAGATGGCGTTTGCCGATTTTCTTTCGGCGCTTGCCGCTCAACGAACCATGGCTCGTTGAGAACCAATTAGCCGCCAGCCCCTGGCTCGCAAGCGCCGCCGCTGGGCGCGTCCATCCAGCGGATGGCTCCCAGCACCGGGTGCGGAGGCGGCTCAATGCGTTCCTCATCAAACGCTTTGTCGCCCTGCTCGTCTGGCACTCCGGTAGGTTGCAGGCTCTTGAAATCGTGCAGGCTGCTGTCCATCAGGTGCGAGGGGACCACGTTTTGCAACGCGGTGAACATGGTTTCCACCCGGCCGGGGTATTTTTTGTCCCAGTCGCGCAGCATGTTTCCCACCACTTGCCGCTGCAGGTTTTCCTGGCTGCCGCACAGATTGCAAGGAATGATCGGAAACTTCCGGTGCTCGGCCCAGTCGATGAGATCTTTCTCGGCCACGTTCGCCAGGGGGCGAATGACAATGAACTCGCCGTTGTCGCTGGTCAGTTTGGGGGGCATGCCCTTGAGCTTGCCGCCGAAAAACATGTTCAGGAAAAAGGTCTGCAGCATGTCGTCGCGGTGGTGGCCCAAGGCGATTTTGTTGCATTTCAAGCGCCGCGCCACGCTGTAGAGAATGCCCCGGCGCAGGCGCGAGCACAGGCTGCAGGTCGTCTTGCCTTCCGGGATCTTGGCCTTGACGATGCTGTAGGTGTCCTGCGTTTCAATGTGGTGCTCAATACCCAGATCTTGAAGATATTCTGGCAACACATGGGCGGGAAAGCCCGGTTGCTTCTGATCCAGGTTGACCGCTACCAGCTCAAACGGCACGGGGGCGCGGCTTTGCAGCTTCATGAGGATGTCGAGCATGGCGTAGCTGTCTTTCCCGCCAGAAAGACATACCATGACGCGATCGCCCGCCTCGATCATGTTGAAATCGGCAATGGCCTGGCCGACCTGGCGGCACAGGCGCTTCTCCAGTTTGAGCGCTTCGCGCTCGGTTTTGCTACGGGCGGCGGGGCCGGCAGGGCTCGGTGCGGCCAGCGCTTCTTCGGAAACCATCAGGGTGCTCATAACCCCGATTGTCCTATTTCAGCGGAAGACGTGCGCGAACAGTGAACAAACACGTTGCAAAATCACGGCCAGGATCAGAACCACACTGAGGCACCCATGAAAAAAATCCTGATGCTGCACGGCGTCAACCACAACATGTTTGGCAAGCGCGACCCAGCGCAGTACGGCACCATCACGCTGGCAGAGATTGATGCACGTCTTCAGGCCCTGGGCCAGGAGTTGGGTGCAGAGGTCGAGAGCTTCCAGACGAACAGCGAGGGGGCGATGTGCGAACGCATACATGCCGCTTACTCTGAAGGCAAGGATGCGGTGCTGATCAATGCCGGCGCGTGGACGCATTACAGCTACGCGCTTCGCGATGCGCTGGATATTTTGACCTGCCCGATCGTGGAGTTGCATATGTCCAACATTCACGCGCGGGAGGAGTTCCGGCATCATTCGGTGTTCGCCGATATTGTGCGCGGGCAGATTTGCGGGTTCGGCGTGGACAGTTACCTGTTGGCCTTGCGGGCGGCCATGGCGGCGTTGCCTGCGGACAAGGCTTGAGTCGTTGATGCGCTGTTTGTTGGGCTTCCTTCGTCAGCCCAACCTACGGGAAGACTGCCGCGGGACGCTCTGAGAGCCTGTTTACGACCACTGGCCTGATTCCATGCGGATGGCCACTTCGCAATCGTCAAAAATCTCGAGTTTGGCGATTTTTACCCGCACGCCCTGCACGCCGGGTAACTGCAAAAGGCGCTGGCTGAGTTTGCCGATCAGCGATTCAAGCAGGTTCACGTGCTCGGCAGTGCACTCGTCGATGATGATCTGGCGCACCTTGCGGTAGTCCAGCACATGGGTGATGTCGTCATCGCTGGGCTTGAGGGGCTGCGCGCCAAGGTTCAACTCGGCGTCGACCTGTATGGGCTGCGTGTTGTCACGCTCGTGGGCCAGAATGCCCAGGGACGCGTCAAAACGCAGCCCAGTCAGCGTGAGGCTCTGATGCCCGGTGGCAGGAAATTGGTTCATGGTTGCATCAGCGAAAAATCGCGTTCAAACTTCATCAGGTGTTGGCCACCATCGACCAGCAAGGTGGTACCCGTGATGGAGCGATTCTCCAATGCGAACACCACGGTCTTTGCAACGTCTTCTGCTGTGGAAGAGCGGCCTAAAGGGCTGAGAGTATGCAACGCCTCGAACTCCGCAGGCTCCAGCATATGACTGGTTAAGGTCAGTCCCGGCGCCACACCTACTACCCGTACCAAGGGGCTAAGCGCCTGGGCGAGCAAGGTGGTGGCTGCGTGCAAAGCTGCCTTGCTGAGGGTGTAACTGAGAAAATCCGGGTTAGGGTTGAACAGTTTTTGGTCGAGCAGGTTGACCACTGCGCCACTGGCTGGTCCGGCACCACGCTCGGCCAAGTGGGCATGAAGAGCCTGCGCCAGCAAAATGGGCGCTGCCGTGTTTGTACGCCAATGGTGCTCCATGGCTTCCATGCCAAAACTCGCGGCATCGTCAAACTCGAACAGGCTTGCGCTGTTCACCACGGCATCTATTCCGCCCATTTCGGCCACCACGCGCGGAAGCAAGGCCCGCACTGCCTGCTCGTCGGCCAGGTTCGCCTCGAATAGGCTCGCGTCGCCCGCATGCTCCCTGCAAACTGACGCTGTCTGTTCCGCGTCTTCACGGGACGATCTATAGTGCACCGCCACCTGCCAGCCCGAACGGGCCAAAGCCAGCGCGATCTCACGCCCAAGCCGCCGCGCGGCACCGGTCACAAGCACCCTGCGGGGCGCATCAGGAGAAGGGGTCAGCATTTTTAGGGACAATCGGGCAGTGCAAAGCGAAGCCATCTTAACGTCCCCCCTGCAAGCCCACGTGGTGCAGGCCATCTCCGCCTCGGGCGGATGGATCGGTTTCGACCGTTTCATGCAGATGGCCCTGTACGAACCAGGCCTGGGTTATTACGCCAATACCTCCCCCAAATTCGGCGCCCTCCCCGCGAGTGGAAGCGATTTCATCACCGCCCCCGAGCTCTCCCCATTGTTCGGCCAGACTCTGGCTGTGCAGGTGGCCGAGGCCCTGGCTGCAACTGGCAGCGACGAGGTCTGGGAGTTTGGTGCCGGCTCCGGCGCGCTGGCGGCGCAGCTGCTGGAGGCTCTGGGTGACCGGGTACACCACTACCACATCGTGGATGTGTCAGGCACCTTGCGAACGCGGCAGCAAGCCAGGCTGGAAAGCTGGGGCACCCGCGTGCAATGGCACGGCACGCTTCCACCGGCGATTAACGGGGTTGTGGTGGGCAATGAGGTGTTGGACGCCATGCCGGTGCAGTTGCTGGCCCGTGTGGGCGGCACTTGGCACGAACGTGGCGTGGCGCTGCACGGCAATGCCTTGGCATGGGCAGATCGCCCTACGGATCTGCGGCCACCTTTCGACATTGAGGGCGAGCACGACGTGGTCACCGAGATCCACCCGCAAGCGCGCGCTTTTGTGACTACGCTGGCGGAGCGCCTGCTCGCTGGCAAAGGTGGGGCTGCTTTTCTCATCGACTACGGATTCCCGGAGGCAGAGTACTACCACCCACAACGCATCAGCGGAACGCTGGTCTGCCACCAGGCGCACCAGGTAGATGACAACCCTCTGATCAACATTGGCCACAAGGACATCACCGCGCACGTGGATTTCACTGGCATTGCCTTGGCGGCGCAGGATGCCGGTCTTACGGTACTGGGCTACACCTCACAAGGACGTTTCTTGCTCAATTGCGGCATTGCCTCGCTCATGGAGGCATCCAGCCTGCCGGAGCGCGCCAATGCCATGAAGGTTCTGGCCGAGCATGAAATGGGCGAGCTGTTCAAAATAATCGGGCTAGCCACCGGCGAGGGCTGGGCGGCGTGCGGCTTTGCCGTAGGCGACCGCAGCCACAGACTTTAGGAGTCCGCGCCTTGATTCGCTGGATCATCGTCATTTTTATTGCCCTGATATTCATCAGCTGGTTTACACCCCTGCTGCAAAAACTGGGCTTCGGTCGCTTACCGGGCGATTTCCGGTTTCGGCTCTTCGGGCGTGAGTGGTTCATACCGCTAACCACCACGCTGTTGCTGAGTGCGGTGGCCAGCTTGATTGCACGCTGGCTTTAGCCAACGCGAGAAAATCACAACATCTCATCCGGCGCGAAAGGTCCCAATAGCTGAAGGATCAGGCGCAAGACGAGGCTGGCGTCAGGCTCAGTGAGGGCATCTTCGAAGTCCGCACCAGGAGGCGCCTTCCAGTTCAAGTTGCCCTCTTCGTCGAGATTGAGTCTCCAGGCGCCCTCGTCGAGAGTTTTCTGAACCAGCTCAATCGCTTGCTGCGACAAAGCCCTGCTGCGGATAAGCAGGGCGACTTCACTGTTCTGAAGCTTGGATCGCAGATCAAGATTCATGGAGCCAATGCTGATGAGCCGCCCGTCGATCACGACCAGTTTGGCGTGCAGGCTAGCCTTTGAACCGCCTCCGGAGGAGCCGAACACCGTGCGCGCCACCTGCCGCTGCATGGCGCGCATCTCGTGGACTTCAACTCCCATGGCAAGCAATTCCCGCCGATATCGGGCGTAGCCTACGTGCGCCAAAGGCGCATCATTGGACGCCAGCGAGTTGGTCAGCACGCGTATGCGCACTCCCCGTGCGCTCACGACCCTCAGCGTCTGCGTCATTTTTTCGCCGGGCACGAAGTAGGGCGACACGATGAGCACATCACGTTTGGCCTGCTGGATCAAAGAAAGAAGGCCGTCGACCACGGTGTCCTGGGTATGCTCGTCGTTCTCTTCGGGGATCAGTTTGGCTGGCTGATCGACCAGCAGTTCGGCGGGCGCCCAGATCAGCGGCAGTTCCTTCAAATCCATAGGAGGCGGCAGATCTTCTGGCAAAGGAGACGATGACAACGGCGCTGCTGGCACTGATGCTGACGGAACTGGATCTTGTGAGGAAGTTTCGGCCTCGCGCAAAGCACGCAACTCCTCCGGGCGAATGAGTGAGGCCACCGGGTAGGCCAGATTGTTGTTCCAGTAGCGATCGAAGCTGGCAGACATCTGTCTCACCACAGGGCCGGCAGCCAACACGTCCAGATCGATGAAATTGCTCTGCTCCGAATAACCAAAATAAGCTTCGCCGAGATTGCGCCCACCGGCAATACCCCAGGCGTTGTCGGCTATGAACAGCTTGTTGTGCATGCGGTGCTGTATGCGCTGGAAATCGTTCAATGCGCCCAGGGCTCGCAAGACGCCCAGTCCCCGCCAGCCGGGTAGCGGGTTGAACATGCGCATTTCCACGCCAGGCAGAAACGCCATGCGCATCACTTGGGCATTGCGCCCCGTGGAATTGAAGTCATCAAGCAGAATTCGTACGCGAACTCCCCGGTTCGCCGCTGCCTGCACGGCCTGCAGCAATTCACGGGTACTAGTATCGGCGTGTATGGCGTAGTACTGAATGTCGAGGGTTTTTTGCGCCCCCACAGTCAACGCCAGGCGACTGGCATATGCGGATTCTGCCGAGTCTATGAGTGCAAAGCCAGACACCCCCTCACGCAATAACTGTCGGCGCTGCTGCACCAGTGTACCCAACGGCGTGAGGACTTCGCTCGTGAGCGCCTTGGACACCGGCCGATCGACATTCTCGGGCAGGCCTGCGCAGCCAGCCAGCACCGTCATGACCACTGCCAGCAGCCACGCCAGACCGACGCCACGAAGCAAGGAAGAATGAGCTGAAAACAACATCGGGCATATGCCCCAAAAGATATTCAACTCATAGTAGGCCCGCCCCGAACGTAAGCTTGTCAGACAGAACCGGCAAATCTTGCCGCGGGCACGTTTTTGCTCCAGAAAAGAAAAAACCGCCCGAAGGCGGCGGCTGTGGAACACGACAGCGTCAGGCCGTCTGGTCTTCCACCGTGGCGCCCGGAGTACTCTGCACGCAGGCGGCAATGCCGTCGTCACGCGCGGACTCGCTTGAATACATCTGGCTCTGGCCAATAACCTGATTGTTGCCAGCCTTCAAAGTGAAATAAAACGAACCGTCCTTGGCGTTCAGTTTGTCGTACCTGGCAGCGTCGCCACCGTTCTTCTTGACCGATTCAATGCCATTAAGCGCGCTTGCTTTGGCCTCATACATCTCGCTGCTCAGAACAATCTGACCATTTGATGCATGGAGATTGAAAAAATACTTGTCATTCTTCGACTTCTTGAGTTCAAACTTGCCTGCCATAGCGCGTCTCCTTAATAATTGCCAGTAGATTGACACCGCCATTGTGGCGCGACCTCTTCCGGTTTACAAGTGACCGCTTTCAAATCCAGTTAGCCCAGATAATTCGACCTCCCTAGATTGGCCGTCCACTCTGGGCGCTTTTTTTATGACGGTCTGATGTCAGCTTTGCGCCAATCTCCGCGCCCTCGAGATCGACATCAGAATGCCCAGCCCCAACCCCAGCGTGACCATGGCGGTTCCACCATAGCTGACGAAGGGAAGCGGCACACCCACCACGGGCAGGATGCCACTGACCATTCCCATGTTGACGAACGCATAGGTGAAAAAGATACTGGTCACGCCGGTTGCCATAAGACGCGAAAAAAGCGTGGACGCCTCGGCAGCGATCGTCAGGCCGCGTGCCACCAGAAAAATGAAACAGCCGATCAAAGCGAGGTTACCAACGAGCCCAAACTCCTCCGAGAAAGCGGCAAAAATAAAATCCGTGGTGCGCTCGGGTATGAATTCGAGGTGCGTTTGCGTGCCTTGCATGAAACCCTTGCCGTACAGCCCGCCAGATCCGATGGCAATCATGCCCTGCAAAATGTGAAAACCTTTGCCCAGAGGATCGCGCGCCGGATCCAGCAAGGTGCAGATCCTCGTCTGCTGATATTCATGCAGAATCGGCCAGCGCACCCCCTCGGCACATATCTGCGGCTCGAAGATCACGATCAACACAATGCCCACAATACCTGCTACCACCGGCGGTATCACCAGTTTCCAGGACAGACCTGCAAAGAAAATCACGGCGAGTCCGGCCGCCATGACAAGCAAAGAGGTTCCGAGGTCGGGCTGCACCATGATCAGCCCGACCGGCACGGCCAGCAGGACAAATGCAATTAAAAAATCGAATGGGCGCGTATGCCCTTCTCGCTGCTGGAACCACCAGGCCAGCATCATGGGTGTAGCAATTTTCAGTAGTTCGCTCGGCTGGATGACCACGCCGACATTGATCCAGCGCTGAGCGCCTTTCTTGGTAATGCCAAACAGCGCGACTCCCACCAGCAAAGCCACGCCCAACGCGTAAAGGGGGGAGCCAGCGCCATCAATCGTTGGGGAGGTATCTGTGCCACCACAAACAAAATCCCGGCCGCCAGGAGCATGTTTCGGGTGTGATCGATAAAGCGTGTGCCGTGATCGAAACCCGATGAATACATGGCGATCAATCCAGCACTCGCCAGCAACAGCACAGCCAGCACCAGCAGCCAGTCGAAGCCGCGTAGCATGGGCAGCATCCGCTGCCATAGGGGGGTCTTTCCAACACAATGGGCATGCCAGATTATCCCCCGGCGCCCCTGAAGCGCGCAGCGCGTGGGGTGCGGGAGCGCGCGCATGCGCCCGCCAACCTCTTTAACATGGAGGCATGACCACCACGCACCTCCTCTATCTGCACGGCTTTCGATCTTCGCCCCAATCCACCAAGGCACGCATGATGGCGGCGCACATGGCCAGTGATCACCCAGACGTGCAATGGTGGTGTCCGCAGTTGCCGCCTTCCCCGGCCGAGGCCGCCAAGCTGATCCAGAAGGGCACGGAAAACTGGCCGTCTGAACGCATGGCCATCGTGGGTTCCTCGCTGGGCGGTTTTTATGCCACCTGGCTGGCGCAGCGTCGCCTATGCCGTGCGGTGTTGCTGAACCCGGCCGTCAACCCTGCGCGCGACCTGACTGCCTACATTGGAGAGCAGACGGCGTGGCACGACCCGGCCGAGCACTTTTACTTCCGACCGGAGTACATCGCTGAGCTGAAATCACTGGAAAGCGGCGCGCTCGCCCACCCGGAGAATTTCTTCACGGTGATTGCCAAGGGAGATGAGGTGCTCGATTGGCGCGAGATGACAGCGCGCTATGCGGGCACGCACATCAAGCTCCTGGAGGGAGGAGACCATGCGCTTACGGACTTCGACCTCCACATGGGGGAAATTCTGAGTTTTTTGTTCAACCTGCCCGCTATCTGAGTGTCTGGGCTTGACACCATCATCCCGGCATCAGGCAAAGTCAGATGAGGCCGTGTCTCCAACTGCCAGTTGATACAGCTGGCGCTGAAGCCGGTACGCTGGATCACTCACACCGAGCCTGTACTCACGCGGATCAGGTGTCACGCCCTCGCTCAGCAGCTGCTTTTCAGTGTCGGTCAGCATGGCCCAGCAATCGTCGATAGTGGCACATTCCACCGCGTACGCCTGGCCTTCGCGCTGCTCGATCTGCTGCAGCATATTGAGCGTGGACATGTGCTTGGCGCTCTCCAGCCGCTCGCGGGAGGCCAGCAAATCAAGCGTGCCAAGATCACCATGAAAAACCACGTAGGCATTGGGTCCCGCGCCCTTCACTTTGGCATCGTCATTCAGCGATGACTGACCAAAGTCGGGGTTGCCTGTCACCTTCGAGATTATCCAGTCGACCGCACCATTGCGTTTTTGCTGAGGTCCGTGCATCGCTGAATAGGCCTCGCCGTTCTCGTCGAAGGTCAAGAGTGCTGTGCGCGAGAACGCCTCTACCCTTGCATTACCCGTGAGATTGCCTGTAACGACTTCCGTTGGCATATTGCTGCCAATTCCTCCATCCGAGAACGTTCGAGTTCCCAGACCATCACCGGGATCGTAGGTGACAGACTTGAAAGCTATGGGAAATGCCATCGAGATGCGTCCTGCCACTGCGATCGGCATGTTGGGCGTCATCTGGGTACTGAAGTAGGTCGTCGTGCGGTTGTCTTTGTCCCAGCCGGTCAGCACCAGCTCCTTGAATCGGGCGGGGTCCAACTGATGCAGCAGAGACAGATCGTTGAAGGTGATCATTTGGTCCGTCCGATCTTGCTGGAAGTCTTGCATGGTCAGCTGCGCCAGCCGCTCCAAGGCACGGGGACCCGCCGTTTCCTGCAACTGCAGCAGTTTTTGCTGAAAGCTGTTGGTGTTCCAGTTGCTTTCGAGATAGCCGGCAACGTTGGTGGCGGAGATTTGATCCAGAAGTTCCAGGGCGCGGCCAGAATGAAATCCCAAGCGCCAGCTGACGTCAATGTGGGGGTAGAGCTTTTCGAAGTTTCTTGGCTTGGCCGCGAGTTCTGTCATGCTCAAGGAATCAGACAAACGGGCAAATGCCTTGGCGTCCTGACCGCTGGCCAACGCCACCGCGGTCAGCGCTCCAACCGATGAGCCCACAATTTTTTTCAAGCCCTCGAGAAGGCCTGCACTCTCCATTTCGAGGAGTGCGACTCCGTTGGCCACTCCCTTCGCACCTCCTCCGCGCAGCACCAGATTCTCGATCAACGGCGCTGGCCGAACCAACAAAATGGTTTGATCGGGGCGCAGGAGAATTTGTGGCCTCATGTCGTAGGCAGGTGGTTCGGTGATGCGCGCTCTTGACACCTGCAACTGCAAGTCCCCGAGCGCCAGGCGCGCGGACTCATTGGCTCGAGCAACAGCCTCCCGAAGCATCGAGTCGGAAACTCGGCCATCCTTGCGCTGAATCGCATGGTCGATGACCCTATCCAGGGAGTTGGCGAGTATCTGTTGCATCAACCCCTGGCTTTGATCGATCAGATTATTGCGCTGCTTTGGAGCTAGCGCACTCACCTGATCCTGAAAGAAGCTCTTGAAGGCCTCCCGAGCGTTAATGAGGGTTTCAACACCCTTTGTAGGAGTGCGGAAAACGCCCCTGAGCTTCCCCAAAAGCCCGCCGTCGACCGATAAATTTCCCACGGCAGCCTGCCAGCGCAACTCGCTGGCGTCCATTGCGCGCACTGCGCCGAGGGGCAAAGTACTTGAAATTCCGGTCATCATGAATTCCTTTCAACTTAGTAACGCTTCCAGGTTCGACGCCATAGGGCAATGACGGCTGGTTTTGGCCTGAACACACACCCCATCAGCCCCAGGAGAATTAAGAGCGGCTCAATGCCGCATTCAGCTTCAAGTGGAGCAGGCCACCTCCGGATGGAAACCGCAAGCCAGCGTGCGCGAGAGTTCCCGCACACGAAAGCCCTGTTCAACATGCCAAGACATCCACGCGGAAAAGGCACCGCCACCCAGTCGAGTCATCTCCCGGTGGCCGTGCAGCAGCACAAAGTCTCGGCTGTCTATGGCGATGCGCAGCGCCTGCCCAGGCCATGAGGCGTGATTAAGCAGTAGCAGGGCTTTGAGGATCGCCCGACGCTGGGCGCCGGTTTGCGGCGCAAGGTCGCAGCACCAGACGTCGATGGCAACGTCTGCGCCGTTAGGGTGTAGCCCTACCGTGACAGGCAGCCCGCCGTCAAACACCAGACTGAAGGACCGAGCAGAAACGCATTCCAGTGGAACACCCAGGCTGTCGGCCAAACGCTCAAAAGCAGGATTCTCAAAACGAGCCATATCTGCGCCCTGCTCAAGGCAGGCCCCAAGTAAACGACGTCTGGCTGGTGGCCCCGCCTTTTCCCGTCATGAAGCCAGAAGCCCCATTGCACGCAGCTTCACAGATGGCCACGAGTCGCTCCAGCATGCGACCCAGGATCTCTTCCACTTGCTGTGCCTGGCAAGGCTCATTCAGAGTGACTGCAATACAAGCCGATCCGTGGTCGTCAATACCACCAAGGAAGCCCTCGGTCCAGCGCGTCTCGGCCCCTAGCAGCAATAGTGCGGTGTGAAGGGCGTCGTCCTCGGCCGGAGCACGTTGCATCGGCTCCTGGGCGATCACGGCGACGATGCTTGATCCATGATCGGTTCGCAGCAATCGAAGCTCACGGTGCCCGCCCAGCGGCACATGCACCCAGTGCGCACACTCCAGATGCAATGCGCCCTCGGCCAGCTCCGAGGCAATGGCAGGAATGGTGTTCATGCTCATAGGGCGTCAACTAGATCAACTTGAAGACAGCTCCCCATTCACCAACTGGCGCGCGCTCGTCGATCCAGTCAGTCCGCATGGAAGCACTGAAATTTTTTTGGTTCATACCAACATCATTTCAAATACTTTCAGCTACGAATAGAGGGTTTTATACGTACTGAAGTATTATTATTTACAGCTTATACTGGCTTGTTGACCTCGGTAGTGCGAGACAATGCGAGCATGTTTGCATTGTTTGACGAAGCCGGAAAATTCCTGGCCGGAAGAATTCTTTCCGAAACCGACACCTCGGCTCAGGTGGAACTGGAATCGGGCAAGCGCCTGAAGGTCAAGTCCGCCCAACAGCTCCTACGCTTTGAGAAGCCCACGCCTGCCGCCCTATTGGCTGACGCCTCTGCGCTGGCGGCTGATATTGAGCTGTCTCTGGCCTGGGAATTCGCCCCTGAAGAGGAGTTCGGCTTTGCCGAGCTCGCCTCTGACTATTTTGGCGCCTCCCCTGGTTTGACCCAGCAAACCGCCATGCTAATGGCGCTGCAAAGCGCGCCCCATTACTTCCGACGTGCTGGCAAGGGGCGCTTTCGCAAGGCACCTGCCGACATCGTGGCTCAAGCGCTGGCAGCCATAGAAAAGAAAAAGCAGATCGCCGCCCAAATCGCCGACTGGTCATCCGAGCTGGCCGAAGGCCGCTGCCCGGAGCCGATTCGCGCGCAGCTCTACAAGATCCTGTTCAGGCCCGACAAAAACGCGCCCGAATACAAGGCCGTGGTGGATGCCAGCCGCGCGACGCAAACGGCACCACTGGTTCTTCTGCAAAAGGCTGGAGCCATTGAATCCGCCTACCAGTTTCACTGGCAACGCTTTCTGTTCGACAATTTTCCGAAGGGCACCGCCTTCCCGCCGTTGGCAGCACCAGCCATTTCGGAGGAGCTACCGCTGTCGGAAGCACAGGCCTACTCCATCGACGATTCGCAGACCACGGAAATCGACGACGCGCTCTCGGTCCAAGGACTTGGCACAGGAACCGTGGTGCTCGGAATCCATATCGCGGCCCCTGGTATGGCGATCCAGCCCGGCGATGCACTGGATCAGGTCAGCCGTGCACGCCTTTCCACCGTCTACATGCCGGGCTACAAGATCACCATGCTGCCCGATGACGTGGTGCAGACCTACACTTTGAGCGAAGGGCGGGCAGTTCCCGCCGTGTCGCTGTATGTCACGCTCGACGAAGCCACACTGGAGATCAAGAGCAGTGAAACCAGGCTGGAGCGTGTTCAGATAGCGGCCAACTTGCGGCATGACCAACTGGATCACCTCGTCACCGCGGAATGGCTGGATCAGACAGCAGGAGAAGGCGGGTCGGCTGCAGAAGAAACCTCGCTGCCAATCAAGCGCGAAGAACTCTCGTTTCTCTACACGTTCGCGCGGCACTTGAAGGCACAGCGGGAAAAAGTGCGCGGCAAGCCCGAAACCTTCAATCGGCCAGACTACACCTTCAGACTGGTGGGTAACGACGGAGAGATCCCCTCCGGCGAAGAAGTTGTGCAGATCACCACGCGCCAGCGTGGCGCCCCTCTGGATCTGATGGTGGCGGAGCTGATGATTCTGGCCAACAGCACATGGGGGCAATGGCTGGCCAGTCTGGGGGTGCCAGGCATCTACCGCAGTCAGGCCAGCATGGCACCGGGCGTGAAAGTGCGCATGGGTGCCAAGGCGCTACCGCACGCAGGCATCGGCGTGCCCAGCTATGCCTGGAGCACCTCTCCCTGCGCCGCTATGTCGATCTGGTAAACCAGTGGCAGATCATTGCCGCCGCGCGCCATGGCCGCACAGCGGCGCTCGCAGCGCCCTTCAAGCCGAAGGACGCGCAGCTGTTCGCCGTCATCAGCGCCTTCGATGCTGCGTACAGTGCCTACAACGGTCACCAGGCAAGCATGGAACGCTTCTGGACACTCCACTACCTGCGCCAGCAAGACATCACCGAACTGACCGCCAGCCTGCTGCGCGAGCAGGCTGGCGGCGCCTGGCTGGCACGCGCGGACGAACTGCCATTGGTTTTCACCGTCATGGGTGCTAAAAATCTGCCGCGTGGCACGCAGGTTCGCGTCAAGCTGGGCGCCATTGATGACATTGCTCTCGACGTGGGCGGAACTGTGATTGAGGTGCTGGACGCGGCCGGTGCCGACAGCAACCCGGCAGACAGTGAAGCCGAGGAAGATGAAGAAGACACCGCTGGCCCAATTGCCATCGCGGTCGATGTGAATGAAGCGGACGCCTCCAGCACCGATAATCCGACACCGTGATCGGCCGCCTCCTCAAGTCACTCTCTGCCCTCCAATGGGCCTTGGGAATTTCGTTCGCACTGCATGCCGTGCTGCTAACGATTCGCTTCGTCGATCCCGAGGGTTTCAAGCGTGTGTTTGAGGAATCGCCCCTGGAAGTGATCCTGGTCAACTCCAAATCGGACGACAAACCCGAGAAAGCCCAAGCCTTGGCGCAAGCCAGCCTGGCCGGCGGTGGCGAGGCGGCCGACCGGCGCATAGCCAGCACTCCGTTGCCGCCAAGCGTGGTGGAGCTGCAAGGCGACAGCGCCATCGACCAGAACCAGCGCCGCATCGACGCCATGCAGCAGCAGCAGGAACAACTGCTGACTCAACTGCGTGCCCAATTGTCCGCCCTCCCACCGCCCGACCCCTTGCAAAAAAGCAATGACACCCAGGCCCAGGCGCAGGAGGATCGGCGCAGGCAACTGGCCAAGTTGCTGGCAGCCATTGAGCGTAGAGTTGTGGAAGAAAATACTCGGCCCAAGAAACGGTACCTGAGCCCAGCCACACTGGGAACCACCTACGCCCTGTATTACGATGACTTGCGACGCAAAATCGAAGTGCGCGGCACGCGAAATTTTCCCGAAGTGGGTGGCAAGAAACTGTACGGCGAATTGATGATGGCGCTGCTCATTAACCATGACGGGCGGATACTCGACGCCAGAGTGGTGCAGGGTTCAGGTAGCCGCGTTCTAGACCGGCTGGCCGAAGCCATCGCACATGCAGCGGCTCCTTTCGGCAACTTTACCGCGGCCATGCGCCAGGAGACAGACCAGATCGACATCACCGCGCGCTTCAAGTTTACGCACGAGATGACTCTGGAAACGACACTTCTGGAAGAGGGTAAAACCACCCCTTGAGGCGGGCTTTCTCCGTGTTCGTGCGCACTTGAAGCCCAATGCTTGATAACCAACTTTGAAATGCGTATCTTTGTTCGTTGGCTTGTTCTCGTGGTGCTGGCGCTAGTCGCGCTGCAGCTGTTCTTCATCGGCCGCATCGCACTGATGGCCGTCGTGGATCCACAATCCACGACCTTTCAGCGCTCGGAAGCCTGGCGCCTGGCGAGCACCGGCACACTGCGATGGCGCCAGCAGTGGCTGCCTTACGATCAAATCTCCGGCAATCTCAAACGGGCGGTGATCGCCTCCGAAGATGATGACTTCATCAACCACGACGGGGTCGAATGGGAAGCCATCGAGCAAGCCTGGGAGCGCAATGCCAAAGCCGAAGAAACCGCGGCCAAACGGGCCGAGAAAAACCTGCCTGCACGGCCAGTGAAGATTCGCGGTGGCTCCACCATCACCCAACAATTAGCCAAGAACCTGCTGCTCTCGGGGGAGCGCACGCTCTTGCGCAAGGGGCAGGAGCTGGTGCTCGCCTACGCGCTGGAACGCCTGCTGAGCAAGCAACGCATTCTGGAGATCTACCTCAACAACGTGGAATGGGGTGCCGGCGTGTTCGGTGCGGAGGCCGCAGCGCGACACTACTTCAAGAAAAGCGCGGCGCAGCTTAGCCCTTATGAAGCCGCACGCCTGGCGGTCATGCTGCCGCGCCCACGCTATTTTGAGAAGGTGCCGCGCTCGTCTTACCTGAACCACCGCGCGAACGTCATCGTCGGGCGCATGCGTAGCGCGGAGCTGCCGTAATCATCGGCGTTGAGTAGGCCAGCGTCTGTGTGCTGCGCTACTGCGTCCGCCTAACCTCCATCTCCGTTCAGGCTGAGTTCCTCCCGGGTTCCGAATGAGCCAGCGGAAGCACCCCGACGCACTCCGCTAGTACAGATCAAGCATCACGATCAACAGGTGCCACAAGCGCACTACAGATCTATACCGGTCACGCCCCTGCCCGGGTAATACTTTCCTCTGAATTCCGGCAAGCTGGTCCTCACTCGAGTCCAACCTGCCCCTTTGTGCTCAGCAAAAAGCGGCGGGACAAACGCTGAAGAAACGCACTTCTAAGCCTGCACTCTTGACTATTCAAAATTTTGGCCCTACCATAATTACATTCGTAAAAAATCATTGGTTGGACCAATTGAAATTACCAAGTCAATTACAGAACTGCCAGCGTAGGACCGACATGGAACTTAAAGTGATGGACTTCAGCGTCGACATCGATGGCGTAGCCACCGTCCGCTTCAACAGACCCGGGCGAGGCAATTCGTGGACCGCTCGTATGAATCACGAATACCGATGGATCATGGCGACGCTCGACGAGGACCCTGCGGTGCGCGTGATAGTGCTGCGCGGCGCTGGTAAACAGTTCTGTGTAGGCGCGGATTTCAAGGCGCTGGACTTCTATGCTGAGGAAAATCGGGATTACATGGCCACCGTGGATACCCGGGCAGCTGCGCAACCGGGTCACGGTGTTCGCCCTGAGTTCGAGCACGATCTGGTGTGGGCATGGGGCTTGCGCAAGCCGGTGATCGCGGCCATCAACGGCCCTTGTGCCGGCATCGCAGTAGCCATTGCGGCGTACTGCGATCTGCGCTATGCGGTAGCGGGCGCCAAAATCACGACGGTCGCCGCTCGGCTGGGGCTGCCAGCGGAGTATGGCCTGGGCTGGGTCCTGCCGCGTTTGATGGGCGTGACGCATGCGGCCGATGTGCTTCTCACCGGGCGCATATTCACCGCCGAGGAAGCTTTGAAAATGAACTTTCTCAACGACGTGTTCGCCCCTGAGGAGTTCGATGATCGCATCGCCGAGATCGCGCGCAATATGGCGCGCACAGTCTCGCCACAAGCGGCGCTCACCACTAAACGCCAACTCTATGCGGAACTCATGGAATCTGACGTGGGGGCCTGTATAGAGGACAGCAAGCGACGCATCGGCCAGGCCATGCATCAACGCGATTTCAAGGAAGGCGTTGCCGCAATGGCCGAACGCCGGGCACCACGTTTTCAAGGCGTGGGAAAGGACGACCAGTGAGTACGAACACAGCCACCCTCCGTAGCATTCGGTGGGGCACGCAGGTTGAAACAGGTAGCGTCAACGGCCATCCCTGCCGCATGTACGCCGAGCGGCCCCGTGCCATGGGCGAGCTCTTGCAGGACGCGCAACGTTGGGCCGACAGGGAGTTCATTGTTCAGGGAAATCGCCGTCTGACCGGCCGCCAACACGCCGCAGGCGTGGCGCGAGTCGCTGCGCACCTGCGCAGGCTCGGTCTTCGCAGCGGCGACCCTGTGTTGTTGTTGGGTTTCAACCAAATCGAATGGCTGACCAGCTTCTGGGCTCTTCAGTGCTGCGGTGCGATGGTTGCTCTGGGCAACGCTTGGTGGAGCCAGCAGGAACTCGATGACGCCGCCGATCTGGTCAAACCGCGCTTTGTTCTCGCCGCCGACCAGCTCACGCTCCCGCAATACGAGGGCGCCACTGGTGTGTCATTCGAAGAGGTGCGCGAGATTGCCGAATGCGACACGGACGAACCTCTCGTGCTTGACCCGGTGGACGAAGAAGCCCCGGCTGTGGTGATTTTCAGCTCTGGGACGACCGGCAAAGCCAAGGGGCTGGTGATGTCGCACCGCGGCGCGATTGCGAACATCCAGAACCTGATGACCATGACCGGACGCCTGCCGAGCGAGCTGGGCCCATCGCACCCCGGCACGGTGAGCCTGGTGACCATGCCGCTGTTCCATCTGGGTGGATTTCAGATTTCCATCATGACCCTGCTTTCGGGCGGCAAAGTCGTCTTCCTGCGTCGCAAGTTTGAACCCATTGAAGTCCTGGAACTGATGCAGCAAGAGCGCGTCCGTTCATGGGGTAGTGTGCCCACCATGGTGGCGCGCGTGGTCCAGCATGAACGGTTTTCCGAGTTCGACACCAGCAGCGTATCCAGTGTTCAAATGGGTGGGGCACCCATACCGCATGAATTGCGTGAACAAGTCGGCAGGGCATTCCCTGCCTCACGCAAGCGCGTGGGTGCCATGTACGGCCTCACGGAAGTCGGCGGCGTGCTGGCAACAGGCTCGGGCGATGACGTTCAAGGCCGCCCCGGCTGCGTGGGTCGCCCGCTGGCCACGGTAGAGATCCGCCTTGCCAACGCAGACGCAGACACAGGCGGCGTAGGCGAGATCATGGCACGCACGCCCACCGCCACGCTCGGCTATCTGGGCGACAACACGCGCGTGGACGACGCAGACGGCTGGATTGCATCGGGCGATCTGGGCCGATTCGACGAAGAAGGCAGGCTCTACATCGTGGGCCGCGCCAAGGACATGATCATCCGGGGCGGCGAGAACGTGGCCAGCGTGCACGTCGAGCGCTGCCTGCGTACACATCCAGCGGTCACGGAAGTCGCTGTGGTGGGACTCCCCCACGCCGATCTAGGTGAAGAAGTGTCTGCCGCAGTGGTATTACACCCAGATGCCACTGTCACCGCGATAGAGCTACAAGCCTACGCCGCTGAGCAACTGGCTCGTTTCGAAGTGCCCTCCCGCTGGTGGTTGCGCCATGAACCGCTCCCCACCAATCCCACAGGCAAGGTACTCAAACGAGACTTGGCCGCTTCCTGGCCCGGTGAAGAGGTGACAACATGAACACATCTTTCACCTACGCGACGCCCAGTGTGCTTGAAGGCGTTCGCGTACTCGATCTCACCCAGATGGTGGCCGGCCCATTGTGCACGCTTTTGCTGGGCGACATGGGCGCCGACGTGATCAAGGTGGAGCCTCCCGGCGGCGATACCGCGCGTCACATTGGCCGCAATCGCCCGTGCGGCGAAAGCGACTATTTTCTTAGCATGAACCGCAACAAGCGGAGCATCGTGCTTGATCTGAAGCAACCCAAGGACCTGGAAACCTTGCGCGCGCTCGCTGCACGCGCCGACGTGCTGGTGGAGAATTTCCGCCCCGGAACCATGGAAAAGCTGGATATCGGCTACGAGACACTCAAATCCGACAACCCTGGCCTGATTTACTGCTCTCTCTCGGGTTTCGGAAGCGACGGGCCTTACCGTGATCGACCCGCTCTGGATCCCGTGATACAGGCGATGTCCGGGCTGATGCAGTTGACCGGAACGCCAGACAGCGGCCCACTCAAGCTCGGCGTGTTGCTGTCCGATTTCGTGCCTCCGCTGTTCGGAACGATCGCGGTATTGGGCGCACTTCGTGCCCGGGATGCCGGTGGTTTGGGCCAGCGTATCGAAATTTCCATGCTGGATGCCACCGTGTTCTCAATGGTCCCGCGTGAGCAATACTTCTTTTCAACCGGAAAGACGCCCGAGCGGTCCGGCAATGCCCACTACCAAATGGCGCCGTGGAACACGTATGTCACCGCCGATGGCATGCATTTGATGGTCGTAGCGCATACCGAGAAATACTGGCGTAACTTGGTGCAGGCCATACAAATTCCGAGCCTTAGTGACGACATCCGATTCGTGGACAACAAATCTCGCATGGCTAATCGCGATGCATTAGATGCCGTGTTGTCCAAAGCCTTCGCCACTGACAACCTGGTTTCTTGGACGCGGCGGTTGTCCAACGCTGACGTACTGTTCTCACCAGTGCGGGATTTCGTACAAGTTTTTTCTGACCCGGCCGTGCGCGACTCGATGGTGCAAACGGTGACACACCCGACAGCGGGCGAGTTACCCCTGCTGCGAAGTCCGATGCGGATGAACGCCACGCCAGTCTCGATTCGTAGCGCCCCTCCCCTTCTCGGCGAGCACACCCAAGAAATCTTGTCCGAGCTTGGAATCCAACCGCCATCACTCAAAGGAGAGTAAGCAAACCTCAATCCCAAAGCAACCTGAACCTATCCTATTAGGAATAAAAAAGTAGCAAAACCAAGAGAAACATCAGGAGATGAATGTGAGAACAAATTGGATGGTATCCCTTGCAGTCGGCCTGCTGGGTACCGCAAACCTTTACGCCGCTGCCCCCGCTTGGCCATCATCGCAGCCAGTCAAGATCGTCGTACCGTTCAGCGCTGGCACGGGACTTGATGACGTGGCTCGCGGCTTCGCTGAGGAACTAGCGACCCAGACTAAGGGTACGTTTTCCGTCGAAAACAAGGATGGCGCAGGTGGAACCATCGGAGCCATGGCTGCCCTTCGCGCACCGGCTGACGGAAATACCATGCTGTTTACAGCTCATGCGCCGTTCGCAGTGGCGCCCTACATGCAGAAGGCTGCGCAGTACGACCCCGTTTCCGATTTTGAACCCATCGCGAAGATCGCCATCATCCCAATGGTGTTAATCACGAGTGGTAACTCCAGTCTCCGCGATTTCAACGGGATGGTGACGGAAGCGAAGGCTCACCCCGGGAAGCTAAGCTATGCATCCTCCGGTATAGGTACGCCCAGCCACCTCAACGTGGAAGTCGTAAAAAGAGAACTCGGTCTAAACATCGTTTCCGTGCCTTATAAAAACACAGGCCAGGCGATGACCGACTTGATTGGCGGCCAGTTTGCTCTTTACATGCCCTCATTCCCCGCTGCTCTTCCCATGTTGCGTACTGGCCAAGTACGCGCGCTGGCCATCGGCTCCGCGCAGCGGTCCGATGTCATGCCAGATATTCCGACCCTGGCTGAAGTCATGAAGGTACCCGGATTGGAAGCGGTGGTATGGTACGGATTCTTCGCACCTAAAGGTACACCTGCGGATGTGGTGGCCCGCATGGAATCCGAAATCGTGAGGGCGACACCGAAGCTCGCAGACAGGCTCAAGAAGCTAGGTGCGCAGCCTGTGCTCGTGCAAGGCAATGAGTTCCGTCAACAACTAAGCAAAGACGCAGAGAATTCGAAAAGCCTGTTACGCGCACTGAACATCAAGGCAGAGTAACCCCACGGCGTAAATCCTGTCAGTGACACAAAAGGAACCCCGCTTCGGCATCCCGGAGCTGGCGTGAAGGGTGGCAGAATTCCTGCACTAAGCGGCCCTCAACGAGGGGCCAAGTTTTAAATTCCTTCTGTTCTCTCGCGCTATGCCCGCTCTTAACTCTCAAGTCTTCAAGCCGCTGCGAAAACGCACTTTCGAAGAGGTAGCTGCACGCATCCGTGAGCAAATAGCCGCCGGCGGACTGAGAGAAGGTGACAAGCTCCCTGCAGAACGTCACCTAGCAGAGTCCCTTGGTGTCAGTCGAAACACGGTACGCGAAGCCCTGCGTTCAATGGAGCATGCTGGGTTGCTGGAACTGAAGCCCGGCTCAGGGGGAGGCGCGTATATTTCAAATGGCGGGGTCCAGGCGATCAAAGTCGCTTTCGACGACATGATGAGTTTGGGCATCATGAGTTCGCAGGATTTGATGGAAGCCCGTATCGTGCTGGGCCGTGAAGTCGCTCGTCTAGCGTGCCTTCGATACACAGACAGTGATATGGAGGCCATGCAAGCCAATGTAAAACAAATGCGCGCAGCGGCGGCGGCAGGTGACCTGAAGCTGCGTGTGCGCTACAGCGTCGATTTTCACCGAATGCTGGCGCGAGCGGCCGGCAACCCGGTGCTGGCCATCATGACAAATGTGCTGGTTGACATCACCATGAACTTTGTCCGCGTTCTGGGCGAAATGCCCAACGAATTCGTGATCGAATCACGCGAGCGCATGCTGACACATCTTTGTGCACGAGATGTGGACAACACGGTTCACGAGTACACCGACTATATGGAGAAAGTTTTGCGCAACTATCTGCGCGATGTCCGACTCGATCCCAAGCAGCTTTCACCCACCAGTGCGAGTTGATAAACATGAGAATTCTCGGCATCGATCCAGGCTTGCGCACCACTGGCTTTGGCGTGCTGGACGTGGAAGGGACCAGTCTCCGTTATGTGGCCAGCGGAGTCATCGAGACATCGAGGGTTGACACCGGCAACCTGCCTGCACGCTTGAAGGTCCTGTTCGACGGGATCTGCGAACTGAAGGCGCGCTATCAGCCCGATGCGTCGGCGGTAGAGATCGTATTCGTGAACGTCAACCCTCAGGCTACGCTGCTGCTGGGGCAGGCGCGCGGAGCCTGCATTACCGCATTGGTGTCATGCGACCTATCAGTGGCAGAGTACACGGCTCTGCAAATGAAACAGGCCGTGGCCGGGCACGGAAGGGCGGCCAAGGAACAGGTTCAGGCCATGGTGCAGCGGCTATTGAATCTGCCTTCGGTGCCGCGCCCTGACGCAGCAGATGCGCTGGGCCTGGCGATCACGCATGCGCATGCAGGCCGCACGATCGAGCGCCTGCAAGCGGCCGGCCAGGCGCGCAGCACCAGCAGCATGTACCGGCGGGCTCGCTGATCGTCAACACGATCGACAGCACTCGCACAGCGGGTGCGTGAGCTTTAACCTGGAACCGTTTCCAGGTTCAACCTAAAAACGGTAGTTGGACGCGCGCGAGCAGGTCGTCATCGGGTGCGCTGGCAAGGCGTGAGGACGCGGCAGGCTCGTGCCTGCAAGAACGAGCAACGCCGCCAGCGTGCCCGAGGGCGGCCTGATCGGGTGCGTAGCGCTCTCACCTAACGGGTGAACGTTATCGAAGCCATGACATTGAGTGTTCATGCGGCTTTCCTGACGATTGCAAGCGGTCGACTGACTGCCGTTTTTAGGTTTAACCTACTCCCCGATGTTCTGGTCCATCCAACTGGCGCGCTCCGTCATCCAATCCCGCAGATACCGAACCTCTGCCTCATGAGACCCCAGGACCACGGCGTTCGGCCAAACCCACTGATCCAAGATCGGCCAACGCTCAAAATTTCGAGTTTGCGAAGCACCCATCGCCGCGGCTGCCTGTTCCACGAACCGATCAACGCGGCGCATCTGGCTGCTCAAATACTTCCAGCGGGCCTCTCTCAAGAACCGGAAGCTCTGCTCTTCCATCAGCGTATTGAAATACCAGCCATTGAACCGCTCCGGCAGGTACCAGCCATGAGGATGCTGCACGAAATTGGTCGTATTGTTGTTGCCCGCTGCAATATCAAAATCCCACACCGGGCCAAAAATGAGCCTCCCGTCAGGCAAGCTTCTATACATACTGGTACTACTGAAGAACACGTCGTTATTCTTCAGCAATTCGTTCACCAGAGAAAAATCAATCAACGACTCAAGATCAATGTACTGCGACACCCTGCCCATGCGATCCACGACGGATCGGTCACGCAGAACGTCCTCCAGATGATTGAACCAACGCGCCACCCTCGCGGTCTGTTCACTGTCAGAGTCCGTTTGCATGGCATAAGGAATGCTCGTCTCGGTTCTGAACCAGAAGTGTGAATCCAGACGCTCATCTATCTCGATCAAAAAAACGTCGTTGAACTCAGACAGAGGCGCAGCCGTATTCACGCCTTCTTTCATGGCCTGCGCTTTGAGCTCCACCTCCAACTCATCAGTCCTGTTGCTCAACTGATACTGCCCGAGGTACTCGCCATTGAACACAAGTTCAACCATCCGGCTCTGGGGCGTGTAAGGCATGCCAAGCGTTCTGGCCAGGCAGAAAGCGACCTCGTTGCGCAACAAGGTCTTGTCTGCATAGTTGGCCAGCAGTGTCCACTGCCGGCCACTTGTCATTCCCAGCAGACCAGCCGAGGCGTCCAGCATTAGCCGGAAAGGCTTCTTGGGCATCCCCCATGTAGAGTTGCCCCGGCCGCGAATCTTCGCCCCCAGGTTTTCTGCCTGCGTCACGCCATCTGCGCCTTGCAGGCCGATCAGTGCTTTGACATCGTTCTCTTTATCGAGCACTGGGGCGCCGCCCTCGGTCACGATATTCATGCGATGAACTTCAGGGACCAGACAAAGCTCCAGCCCCAGCGTGCCCCGCACATCCGTCTTCACAAAATAAGCTGTAGCCGCAGGTAAAAGCTGACCCGTGGAACCATCCACATAGCGGGACAGGCTCTCGATCAATGCCAGCGACGCTTTAGTGACCACGGATGCTGAATACCCCTCCGTGCCAGATTGTTCGCGCGCCGCGTCGATCGCCTCGCGCAGCGCCACTTGCGCCACAGGCTCGATGCTGGCCCACGTGGCACTCAGACTCACACCCTCAGCCAGCCCAAAGGTGCGCACAATATCGCCATAGGCCGCATTGGCATCGGCGGCAGAACGCGAGAGCACCTGGCTCGCCACCAGAGTATTGAGCACATTGAGCTCGTTAGACCAGCCCGCCCAGGTGGCTAGCCGGTGCGGCTGCCCTTCAGCGGCCTTACCTCCCGCAGGCTCTGCGACGAGCAAGTGCTGCGAGACGTCCAAGCCGACATCGACCAGGATCTCGTAGCGGCCTTCTGCATCCGCACGCGCTGCCGGATCACCAGCGTCGCACTGAAGATTGAGATTCCTGTCCACGCAAACCCTGGCACCGGCCCCCAAGCTAATGGTGCCTGTTATCTTCTGCTGCTCCGAAGAACCCGACTCCCCTCCACACGCCGCTACTGCCGCAGCAGCCAAAGCGACCGCGAGCAAGCGAAGCTTTCCTTCCAAATTCCTCATGATGGGATCATCCTAGAAACAGTTGAACGCGCCCGAGGGGGTCGTCATCGGAGTATCGAAATAGAGTGTTCACGCGGCTCTCCTGATGATTGCAAGCGGTCAACTGTCGTTTCCAGGATCAACTTTTCCTGCTTCTGTGGCAAACGGTGCACCACTAATGCGCACGTACCAAAGAATTCATTCCCGCCTACTCATCAGCCCTGAGGAGGTCATGTCAAGCCGCAAAATTGATACGAATAGTTTAACTTTTCTACAATAGTAGATTCATTGCATCAAGTAATCCTGCCCAGAGTCAGTAACCTTAGCCCTGGATGCCTAGGGCAGCCTCACATAGCCCAAATCCTGGGTACACGAGCTTGCAGCCCCCAGAGCTGGGCGCGCCAGTGTGCCCACACGGTTTTCCAGAGGATCATCACCGGCTCCACCACCGGCGCCAGCCCTCGCAGCACCAGCATGTGGTCATTGGGCGCGGTCACACCGGCGATCACCCCCTCAGGGGCAGATTGCAGCAGCTGATGAGTCACCTCCAACAACGCCTCCCGCTGGACGCGCGACAAAGGCGTGCCGCTGGCCAGAATCAGGGTAGCCATGCAGCGCTGTCCGGCCAGTCCGAGTGATCCATCAAGCAAAAGCTTGTCTTCAGCATGAATGGTGCCGTGCTCCAGAAAAACTCCGGGCCATTCAAGATGTTGCGTGAGCAACCCTTGATCAAAATGCTGATCTGCCATGGGAAGCCCCAACGCTGTGACGTCCCAAGCCAGCAACTGAGCACCCTCTGCGAGAGTGAACTCCACTTGGTTGGCAGCATCGCAGGCCTTATAGGCGATGGCCTCTAGTGGCAACCACTCCAGCCGTGCGCCGGCGCCGAGATTAAGCTGGGTGCGTTGCAGCGCCTGATGGCCGTTGCTTCTATAAAAGCGTGTCGCACCTGGCGTCGTGACAAGGGCATGGGCACCCTCGCCTACCTGGACGGCAATGTCGAGCACATCGCCACCGACCAGGCCCCTGGAGGGTGCACCAGCACGTTGTGGCAGATGCCCGGGCCTTCTGGGTAGAGACTTCTGAGTACACGCAAGGGGCCATCATGCGTGAAATGGAGCGATGTTTTTTCCTGGCGTGCCTGATAGTCCAGTGCCAGCCGCGCATGCCACGCCATTTCAGAGCGTCGCGCGGTTACCGGAAGACGCCCGATAGTAAGAAACGGCAGGAAAATTGTTCATTGATCAGATGGCCACCAGTTTCTGGATGCCTTTTTCTTTCATTTCGCTGCCAGGGCCGGCAGCAATGATCTCACCGCGCTCCATGACGACATAATGGTCAGCCAGCTCTTCGGCAAAATCGTAATACTGCTCACACAAGACAATAGCCATGTCACCGCGATTGGCCAGCATGCGGATGACTCGGCCTATGTCTTTGATGATACTGGGCTGTATACCTTCTGTGGGTTCATCAAGAATCAGAATTTTTGGGCTTGGCGCCAGGGCGCGCGCAATAGCCAGTTGCTGCTGCTGGCCACCCGATAAATCACCTCCGCGGCGGTGCAGCATTTGCTTGAGGACCGGGAAAAGCTCATACAGTTCAGCAGGGATCGGGGTACGCGCAGGGCAGTAGGCCAGCCCCATGCGCAGGTTGTCTTCTACCGAGAGGCGCGAAAAGATCTCGCGGCCCTGCGGCACATAGCCCATTCCTGAACGGGCGCGCTCATAGGGCGTCTTGCGCGTGATGTCCTGCCCTTGCCATTGGATACTGCCGCTTTTTATCGGCACCAGTCCCATCAGGCTTTTGAGCAACGTGGTCTTGCCCACACCGTTGCGGCCAAGAAGAACCGTGACTTTTCCGATCTCCGCCTTGAGGCTGACATTGCGCAGGATGTGCGAACCACCGTAGTACTGGTGCAGGTTGTTGACTTCAAGCATTTTTCCTCCGCTGCATCAAAGGCCGTTTTAACGACCTAGATAAACCTCAATCACGCGCTCATCGGCTTGCACCTGGGCCAGCGTGCCTTCAGCGAGGACGCTGCCTTCACAGAGCACCGTGACTTTTTCGCTGATGGTGTTGATGAAGCTCATGTCGTGCTCCACCACCATGAGGGAATGCTTTCCCTTCAGACTGAGGAACAGCTCGGCCGTGCGCGCGGTTTCCTCGTCGGTCATGCCGGCTACGGGTTCGTCCAGCAGCAGCAGCTTGGGTTCTTGCACCAGCAGCATGCCGATCTCCAGCCATTGCTTCTGGCCATGGCTGAGCAAGCCGGCACTGCGCGTGACGCTTTGTGCCAGATGAATGGTGTGCAGCACCTCGGCAATACGGTCCTTCTGCTCGTCACTTAGCTTGAAGCGCATGGAGGCTCCGACGCCCTTGTTCGCCTTGAGGGACAGCTCCAGGTTTTCAAACACCGTGAGATCTTCAAAGACCGTGGGTTTCTGAAATTTGCGCCCTATTCCCATGGCGGCGATCTCGGGCTCCCTATAGCGCAGGAGATCGATGGTGGAGCCGAAGAACACCGTGCCGCTGTCAGGACGTGTCTTGCCCGTGATGATGTCCATCATGGTGGTCTTGCCGGCACCATTGGGGCCGATGATGCAGCGCAACTCTCCGGGTGCGATGTCGAGGCTCAAGCCGTTGATGGCCTTGAAGCCGTCGAAGCTCACATGAACGTCTTCAAGGTAAAGAATGCGGCCGTGCGTCACATCGACCTCGCCGGCCTGCATGTGCCGGGCCAGGTTGGCGGAGCGGTCGCCGGATTCAGTGGCCATACCGGCACTCTGCCGCTCCCGGTAGGCGTTCAGGCGTTCCGCGCCTGTCTGCATGAGATCAGGGGTCATGCGCCTTCTCCAGAGTTGGCCACGGTAACGGCCTGAGCACCTCGCTTTTTACGCCACTGCCGGAGTTGCACAGGCAGGCGAATCAGACCGCCGGGCATGAACAGTGTGACCACGATGAACAAGCCCCCCAGCACATACAGCCAGTACTCCGGCGCCGCCACAGTGAGCCAGCTCTTGCCGCCATTGACGGCAAATGCGCCCAAAATGGGTCCAAGCAGACTGGCGCGACCACCCACCGCTGTCCATACGGCCATCTCGATCGAGTTGCCCACGCTCATTTCGCTGGGGTTGATGATGCCCACCTGCGGAACATAAAGCGCACCCGCCAAGCCGCACATCATGGCAGAGATGACCCAGATGGAGAGCTTGTACGGCAGAGGGTTGTAGCCGCAGAACATGGTGCGCGACTCGGCGTCCCGCACGGCCTGGAGCACGCGCCCATACTTGCTGCGAATAAGCCAGCGCGACATCAGGAAGCACCCTAGCAGCGCCAGCCCGGAGAGTGCGAACAGCACTACCTGCATGCTCGGCGTGCTCAGCGAAAATCCCAGGATGCTCCTGAAACCGGTGAAGCCATTGTTGCCGCCAAAGCCTGTTTCGTTACGAAAGAACAGCAGCATGGCTGCATAGGTCAGCGCCTGGGTGATGATCGAAAAATACACGCCCTTGATGCGCGAGCGGAACGCAAAATAGCCGAACACGCCACCAATCACGCCGGGCACGAGAAACACCAGGAGCAACGTGGCCGTGAAGCTGCCCGACAGGGCCCAGTGCCAGGGCAACTCCTTCCAGTCGAGGAAACCCATGAACGCCGGTAGGGCGCCCGGGCCGGCGGCCTCACGCATCAGGTACATGCCCATGACGTATCCGCCCAGCGCAAAAAACAGGCCGTGCCCCAGGCTCAGGATGCCGGTGTAACCCCAGATCAAATCAATGGCCAAGGCACACATGGCATAGCACATGAACTTGCCCAGCAAACCCACCATGTAGTCGGACAGATGCAGCGCACTGCTTTCGGGCACCATCAGATTCAGGACAGGCACCACAGCGCAGATCACTATGAATGCGCCGAGAAACGCGGTCCAGCCCTTGATACCCAGCAAGGGCTCCGGCGCGGGTAGCTTCAAGCTTGGTTCCATGACTCAGGTCTCCGCGCTGCGGCCCTTCAAGGCAAAGATGCCTTGCGGACGCTTCTGAATGAAAACAACAATGAACAGCAGGACGGCAATCTTGGCCAGCACTGCGCCAGTCCAGCCTTCCAGCAGCTTGCTGAGCACCCCCAGGCCCAGGGCTGCATACACGGTTCCCGCGAGTTGACCCACTCCCCCCAATACGACAACGAGGAAGCTGTCCACGATGTAGTTCTGACCGAGGTCCGGACCCACATTGCCGGTCTGGCTCAAGGCGCATCCGGCCAGGCCAGCAATGCCGGAGCCGAGTGCGAAGGCGTAGGTGTCGGTGCGAGCTGTGTTCACGCCCATGCAGGAAGCCATGGCCCGGTTCTGCGTGACGCCGCGCACGAACAGCCCCAACCGGGTGCGCGCGATCATGAAGGCCACCGCGCCCAATACCGCAAAGGCAAAAATGATGATGGCGATGCGGTTCCAGGGCAGCGTAAGGTTAGGCAGCAGTTCCAGCCCTCCGCTCATCCAGGAGGGGTTTTCCACGCCCACGTTCTGCGCGCCGAAGAGGCTGCGCACCGTCTGCTGGAGCACCAGACTGATGCCGAACGTCGCAAGCAGTGTCTCCAGCGGCCGGCCATAGAGGAAGCGGATGACGCCCCGCTCCAGCACCGCGCCCACCACGGCTGAGGCCAGGAACGCCACCGGCACGGCCACCACCAGATACCAGCCGAACATGGATTCGGGTACAAAGCGCTGGAACAATGTCTGCACCACATAAGTGGCATAGGCCCCGATCATGATCAGCTCGCCGTGAGCCATGTTGATCACACCCATCAGGCCGTAGGTAATGGCCAGGCCCAGCGCTGCGAGCAACAGCACCGATCCAAGGCTGATACCGCTAAAAATCTCGCCCAGCCGCTCTCCCCAGGTGAGCGATTCGGAAATCGATGCCAGGGCATCCTTGAGTGCCTTCTGCACGGCGGGATCGGCTTCTTCGGCGAGGCGCTGGTTCAGCAGCAGCAGCGTCTCGGGTGTTTGTTGCCTAGCGAGCTCTCCAGCGGCGAGTATGCGTTGCCCCGGATCTTCGCTACTCAAGAGACTGGCAGCCTTGGCGCGGGTCAGCAGCGCCTTGACCCGTTCATCCTGCTCGCTGACCAGTGCTTTCTCGATCAAGGGCAAGCGTGCAGCATCCATGTCAGCGGCCAGCTGCTCGGCCGCTTTCAGGCGAATACGCGCATCGCTGCTGCCTAGAGCCAGGGCCGCTTGCGCTGAGACGATCACGCCGCGCATATAGTTGTTGTTGACGACCTCTTCAGCATCCTCCGGCAGCTTGACGGCTTGGCCGGTGACCGGATCGGTCGCTGTGTCCCCTTCGACGATGTAGGCCTTGCCGTCTGCTGTGCGCACGGCGTCATCGGTCAGGGCCTGCAAGTAGGCGGCGAGCTTCCCGCCATCATCCGGCTCCAGCAGCGCGCCCTGAATGGCTTCCACCCGGGCCTCGCTGCCATCCGCCGCAGCCATCGAAAATGCTTGCTCAGCGGTGAGTGCGTGGCTGTACATGCATGCCAGCGCGCACGCGCCTCCCACGGCGATGCTTCGCCATGTCTTTAGCCAGTACCTCATATCAAACCCATCCGAAAAGGTGGGGGGACAAGGATCCACCCCCGCCCTTCCCTATGCCCCTGAGCTCCCTTTTAGATGGAAGGACAAGGGCGATGTCGTCATTTCAAGCGCCCAAGAACGTGCTTACAGGCTCTTGCCGTTCGGCTCGTCCTTCTTCTTGTCGTTGCCTTCAATGAACGGGCTCCAAGGTTGCGCCTTGATCGGGCCCTTGGTCTTCCAGACGACATTGAACTGGCCGTCAGCCTTGATCTCGCCGACCATCACGGGCTTGTGCAGATGGTGGTTTTTCTCGTCCATCTTCACGGTGAAGCCGTCAGGCGCCTTGAAGGTCTGCCCCGCCATGGCCGCGATGACTTTGTCAACATCGGTGGTCTTGGCCTTTTCCACGGCTTGCTTCCACATATGGATGCCTACCCAGGTAGCCTCCATCGGGTCGTTGGTGAGTGGCTTGTCTTTATGACCGGCGATATTCTTGGCCTTGGCGTAATCGCTCCACTGCTTGATAAAGGCGGTGTTCGTGGGGTTCTTGACGCTCATGAAGTAGTTCCACGCGGCCAGGTGACCCACCAGCGGCTTCGTGTCTACGCCGCGCAGCTCTTCCTCGCCCACGCTGAAAGCGACCACGGGCACGTCCTTGGCCTTCAGATTTGCATTGCCCAGTTCTTTGTAGAAGGGCACGTTGGAATCGCCATTGATGGTGGAAATGACTGCTGTCTTGCCGCCTGTGGAAAACTTCTTGATGTCGGCCACAATGGTCTGGTAATCGCTGTGGCCGAAGGGGGTGTAGGTTTCCATGATGTCGGATTCCTTCACGCCCTTGGATTTAAGGAATGCACGCAGAATCTTGTTCGTGGTGCGGGGATACACATAGTCCGTGCCCAGCAATACGAAACGCTTGGCACTACCGCCCTCCTTGCTCATCAGATATTCAACCGCAGGAATGGCTTGCTGGTTCGGCGCGGCGCCGGTATAAAACACGTTCTTGGACAGCTCTTCGCCCTCGTACTGCACGGGGTAGAACAGCAAGCCATTGTTCTGCTCAAACACGGGCAAGACCGACTTGCGCGACACACTGGTCCAGCAGCCAAAAACCACAGCCACTTTGTCCTGGGTCAGAAGTTGCTTGGCTTTCTCAGCGAACAGCGGCCAGTTGGAGGCCGGGTCCACCACGACTGCCTCCAGCTTCTTGCCCAAGACCCCGCCCTTGGCATTGATGTCCTCAATGGCCATCAGCACCGTGTCCTTGAGCACGGTTTCCGAGATGGCCATGGTGCCGGAGAGGCTGTGCAGCACTCCGACCTTGATGGTGTCTTGCGCTTGTGCACTCACACCCGCGACCGACAGTCCGGTGACGACCGCTGCTGCGGCCAGAGTTTTCATGGCGATGCGACGCTGAAACATGGCTATACCTTTCAAGAGGAAGGAGGATTACCGACAACCGCCGGATTCACTTCCCGGCATTGACGAAGGCTCCTATGCAATGCTTGTGCCACATTGGCCAAGCCGGGAGCAAGGCCGTGACGACGCACTTCAGCGGGTCACGAAAGCGCCGAGTTGGTGCGTGTGTGCACCACAAACTACTTCCGCACGGATGCATTGCGCGGTTGAATGCCCTTTATTGGTGAACAGTTGACGGCCTACCCCAAATGAAACGCTTAATAGGGGAATGGCACTTACTTAAGGTCGCCTATGTCCTGTAGGAGCGGCTTTAGCCGCGATGGGCCTCAGCGCGGCAGATGGCAACACTTGTGGCGCAGGCGTTTCGCGGCTAAAGCCGCTCCTACAATGAATGCATCGAATAGGGGGTTCGCCGAACCTCAGTCTGGCACGGCAATTGCGCACAGTCACATCATGGAACTCACACCTCGCGAAAAGGACAAGCTTCTGATCTTTACTGCCGCCCTGCTGGCAGAACGGAGAAAGGCGCGCGGCTTGAAGCTGAATTACCCTGAGGCCGTCGCGCTCATCAGCGCCTTCGTCATGGAGGGTGCGCGCGATGGCCGCACCGTGGCCGAGATGATGAGCTCGGGCCGCACTGTGCTGACACGTGACGATGTGATGGACGGCGTGGCGGAGATGATTCCCGACATTCAGATCGAAGCGACGTTTCCAGATGGCACCAAGCTGGTCACGGTGCATGACCCCATCATATGAATCGGTGCACTCACCTTCTGAACTTCCCCTCTTCAACCTCGGGGTGTCAACTTCGGCGTTTCATTTTCAGTTTCATTTCACAGCTCCCCGTTCTTTCAATTCTTTCTGATTGCCTGACATGAAATCCAACAGACTCATGGCTCTTGCCGCCACCGCGGCCTTGCTGCTGCCTCTCTCCGCAGTGGCCCACACAGGCGGGGATGGCGGACAGCACCACGCCCTGCTCGGCGAGCTGGCTCACGCATTCGAGCACCTATTTACTGACCTGGGCCTTCTGGATGTCATTTTGCTTGTCGCCCTGGTTGGCGCAGGCGTTCTGGGCGTCGTCAAATTGACCCGCCGCAACTGATTGAGAATGCCCCATGTTTCCCGGCGAACTTATTCTGGACGAAGGCTCACATGTTCTCAACCCTGGCCGCCGCACTCTGACGTTGGTCGTGAAGAACGCAAGCGACCGTCCCATACAAGTCGGCTCGCATTACCACTTTGCCGAAACGAACGCGGGCCTGGAGTTCGACCGCCAGGCGGCTCACGGGATGCGCTTGAATATTGCCAGCGGCATGGCGGTACGGTTTGAACCAGGTCAGCAGCGTACCGTGGAGTTGATTGAGATCAGTGGCGATCGGCGAGTTTTCGGGTTTCGCGGTCTGGTCATGGGAGACTTGTAATGGCAACGATAGACAGGCGGGCCTACGCAGAGACCTATGGCCCCACCGAAGGCGACCGCGTGCGGCTGGCCGACACGGACCTCGTCATCGAGGTGGAGAAGGATTTCACACTGGCGGCTGGCGGCTATGGCGAAGAAGTAAAGTTCGGCGGAGGCAAGACCATTCGAGACGGCATGGCTCAAAGCCAGCGCACCCGTGAACAAGGCGCCATGGACACGGTGCTGACCAACGCACTGATACTGGATCACTGGGGCATCGTGAAGGCGGACATCGGGCTGCGGAGCGGGCGCATTGCCGCGATTGGCAAGGCCGGCAATCCGGATACGCAACCGGGGGTGGACATTGTGATCGGCCCTGGTACGGAGATCATCAGCTGCGAGGGCATGATCGTGACGGCGGGCGGCATTGATTCGCACATTCACTTCATCTGCCCGCAGCAGATCGAGGAGGCCCTGGCCAGCGGCGTGACGACCATGCTAGGAGGTGGCACGGGTCCGGCGACGGGCACATTTGCCACCACCTGCACCCCAGGGCCCTGGCACATGGAGCGCATGCTTCAGGCTGCCGAGGCCTTCCCCATGAACCTGGGTTTTCTCGGCAAGGGGAACACCAGCTTGCCGGGCGCACTGCATGAGCAGATCAATGCAGGTGCCATTGGATTGAAGCTGCACGAGGACTGGGGCAGCACCCCGGCGGCCATCGACAACTGCCTGACGGTGGCTGAAGAAACAGACACCCAGGTGGCTATTCATACCGATACGCTCAATGAAAGCGGCTTTGTAGAAGACACGGTGGCGGCTTTCAAAGGGCGCACCATCCACACCTTTCACACTGAAGGTGCGGGCGGCGGCCACGCGCCAGACATCCTCAAAGTGGTGGGCGAGGCCAATGTTCTGCCCAGCTCTACCAATCCCACGCGTCCTTATACGGTGAACACGCTGGACGAGCATGTCGACATGCTCATGGTGTGCCACCATCTGGACGCGGGTATTGCAGAGGATCTGGCATTTGCCGAAAGCCGCATCCGCAAGGAAACGATCGCCGCTGAGGACATACTCCACGATATCGGGGCCATCAGCATGTTCAGCTCCGACAGCCAGGCCATGGGCCGCGTGGGAGAGGTCATTTTGCGTTGCTGGCAGACCTCGCACAAGATGAAGCAACAGCGTGGCGCGCTGGCAGGTGATGGTGCGCGCAACGACAACTTTCGCGCGAAGCGTTATGTCGCCAAGTACACCATCAACCCGGCTATCGCACACGGCATCAGCCATGAAGTGGGTAGCCTGGAAGTGGGCAAGTGGGCAGACCTTGTGCTCTGGAAGCCGGCTTTTTTCGGCGTCAAACCGGCATGCATTTTGAAGGGCGGCAGCATTGCCATGGCTGCCATGGGAGACCCGAATGCCAGCATTCCCACACCGCAACCCGTGCACTACAGGCCTATGTTTGGAGCATTTGGCGGCAGCAACGCACGCAGTTCACTGACCTTTGTCTCGCAGGCCAGCCTGGCAGCAGGCATTGGTGAGCGCTTCGGGCTGCACAAGACCCTGGCCGCGTGTAAAGGCATTCGCGGCGTGCAAAAGCGCCACATGATCCACAACGACCTGACCCCGCACATGGAAGTTGATGCCCAAACCTATGCGGTGCGGGCCGATGGGGAACTGCTGGTCTGTGAACCGGCGGTGAGCCTGCCGATGGCGCAGCGTTATTTTCTGTTCTGAGGCCCACGCAGGATGCTGATCGTCAACAAGCTACTGGCCCAAGGACAAGGCCTTTCACACGTCGTGCTAAAGCGTGCCTCCACCGTGGAACTTGATTGGGACGTACGTCAAAAGAGCCGCTTTTCCACCACCGACAGCCAGGGGCGCGAGCTGGCCATTTTCTTGCCACGTGGCCAGGCGGTGCGCGGTGGTGATGTATTGGTCGCCGAAGACGGCAGCCTGATTCGCGTACTGGCCGCGCCGCAAGAGGTGCTGCTCATTACAGCCTGTGCGGAGCATGGCTCGGCCTTTGATCTGATGCGGGCTGCCTACCATCTGGGGAACCGGCACATTCCCATCGAATTGCGGCCAGACCACCTGAAGATCGAGCCCGATCACGTTCTTGCCGAAATGCTGCGCGCCATGCACATGACGGTGGTTGAAGCCTGCATGCCCTTCGAGCCAGAGGGGGGCGCCTACGGAGGGCACTTCACCAACGATGGGCATGGGCATGGGCATGGGCATGGGCATGGGCATGGGCATGGGCAGCATCATCATGAGCACGAGGGTGTAAATGGGCACTCTTAACGACGTCCCCCCTGGTCCCTCCCCCGCCACGCTGCTGCAACTAATGTGGCTGGCCTCGCCGGCGTTGCCAATTGGTGGATTTTCTTACTCTGAAGGGCTGGAGGCTGCGATTCACGCCGCGTTCGTCTCTACAGAAACAGATGCCGCCGACTGGCTCGTGCAACAGCTGCATCTGACCCAAGCGCGCAGCGACATGAGCGTCATTGCGCACGCGTTGCCAGCCTGGCATGAGCACGATCTGACCTTGCTGGAAGAGCTCAACAACTGGATTCTTCACACACGTGAGAGCTGTGAGTTGCGTCTGCAGACCGAGCAAATGGGCCGTTCAATGGCAGACTGGCTACGCAATCAACACCAGAATGATTCATTGCATGGCGGCCGCGTGGCGCAATTAGCTGCGCTTTCAGGGAAGCAACCTACCTACCCCGTCGCGTTTTCGCTGGCTGCAGCATTCACTTGTGCGCCTGTAGAACAGGCTCTGCTGTCCTACGCCTTCGGCTGGGCCGAAAACATGGTGCAGGCCGCCATCAAGGCGGTGCCTCTGGGGCAGAACGCAGGCCAGCGAATTCTGGCCCGCCTGACTCAAGAGATCCCCTCCGCCGTAGCACACGCACAGGCCTTGCCATGCAAAGCGCGCCAGGCTTTTTCGCCCATGCTGGCCATTCTTTCGGCTCGGCATGAGCATCAGTACTCAAGACTGTTTCGATCATGACCTCATCTGCGCTTCATGCCATTGCGAACCGCACCAAAAAACTGCCGCCCCTGCGCGTGGGTATCGGCGGCCCCGTAGGTTCAGGAAAAACCACCATTCTGGAGATGCTCTGCAAGGCCATGCGCGACAAATGGGATCTGGTCGCCATTACCAACGACATCTACACCAAGGAAGACCAACGCCTGCTAACGATCAGTGGTGCGCTGCCAGCCGAGCGCATCATGGGCGTGGAAACCGGAGGCTGCCCCCACACGGCCATTCGCGAAGATGCCTCGATCAATCTGGAAGCCATTGACCGGATGCTGGCGCAGTTTCCGGATGCTGACATTGTGTTCATCGAGTCAGGCGGAGACAACCTCGCCGCCACCTTCAGCCCTGAACTTTCCGACCTCACCATCTACGTGATCGACGTGGCCGCAGGGGAGAAGATCCCACGCAAGGGAGGCCCGGGCATCACCAAGAGCGACCTGTTCGTCATCAACAAGACCGATCTGGCACCTTATGTGGGTGCGAATCTGGAGGTCATGCGCGACGACACTACGCGCATGCGCAGCACGCCAAAGGGGCTGAAGCCCTTTGTGATGACCAACCTGAAAACCTTGCAGGGGCTGGATGAAGTGGTGGCGTTTATTGAAACGCGCGGGTTGCTTGAGACGAACTTGAGCTGAGGAAGGGAGGCATTCGGGGGCCTGCACCACAAAACAAAGGGGGCGAACCAACGCCGCCTGTTGGGCTTCGCTACGCTCAGCCCAACCTACCTATCCGACCTCGAAGTTACAGCACCCGTTCGGCGATCAGCACGGCGAAAAAACCGAGGGCCGCCAGAATCGTCCATTTGAGGACCACCCAACCCAACCGTTTGTATTTAACCTGGTTCGTGGCAGCGTAGAACGCAAAGCAAACGCCTGCGAACAGCAGCAGCAATATGATAGCCCAGCGAAACAGCAGCATGGCGTGAGTTTTTCTACCAGGCTCGGGCCAGTTGCGCGAAGCCAGCGGGTGCTTTCTTCTCGTCGGCGAATGTGACGATTTCGTAGGCGTCCGGCTGGCTCAACAATTCGCGTAGCAGCTTGTTGTTCAGCGCGTGCCCCGAGCGGAAGGCGCTGTATGCGGCGAGCATGGGCTTGCCAATACAGTACAGGTCGCCAATGGCGTCCAGGATCTTGTGCTTGGCGAATTCCTCGTCGTAGCGCAGGCCGTCACTGTTGAGCACTTTGTAGTCGTCCATGACGATGGCATTGTCAAACCCCCCGCCCAAGGCTAGGCCGCTCGCACGCATCATCTCGACGTCTCGGCTGAACGCGAAGGTTCGGGCGCGAGCAATATCCCGGCTGTAACGACCAGACCCCATATCGAACTCGACGCGCTGGGCGGTCGAGTCGACGGCAGGGTGGTCGAAGTCGATTTCGAAGCTGAGCGTGAAACCATGGTGAGGCGTCAGGCGCGCCCACTTGAGTTGTTCGCCCTCGCCTTCACGCACTTCCACCGCTTTTTTGACGCGCAGGAATTGCTTGGGCACCTTTTGCAGCTCAATGCCAGCGCTTTGCAGCAAATACACAAACGACGATGCTGAGCCATCAAGTATGGGAACTTCCTCAGCGGTAATGTCTATGTAGAGGTTGTCAAGCCCCAGCCCAGCGCAGGCCGACATCAGGTGCTCGACGGTACGCACCTTGGCCTGACCGCTGGAGATGGTAGAAGCCAGGCGTGTATCCGTCACCGACACGGCGCTCACCGGAATGTCCACCGGCTCGGGCAGGTCGATGCGGCGAAACACGATGCCGGTATCAGGTGGCGCGGGGCGGAGGGTCAACTCCACGCGCTCGCCACTGTGCAGGCCGACACCCACGGCGCGCGTGAGCGATTTCAGTGTACGTTGCGAAAGCATGGCTCTATTTTAAGATTTCATGGCAAAAGGCGTCATGAAGAGACCTAATCAGCGGGATAGCGTTATTCTCAAAGAAAAATGACAGAGGCCGCCCCTGGGGGCAAACCTCTGCCATCTTTGTTGGGTAATCGGACGCTGCGTCAGCCGCGCCGATAGCACCGATCAATTACCGATCAGTCGGCCTGCTTGCGCAAGAACGCCGGGATCTCGAAATCGTCCATGCCCCCGGACGACAGGGCGTCAACCCGCGCAGCCGCGTGTGTGCGGTCCCGGGAAGTGCGCCATACGCTGGGTACATTCACGAAGTCAGGCGCCGATGGTGCGTTCATGCTGTGTGTCTGCTGCGCGGCGAACACTGGCATGTTGTCGGTGCCGGTACGCAGGCCACCTTGTACCACGGTGATGGGCTGACGCCGCACACCCTGACGCGACAGGCCGGTAGCGACCACGGTCACGCGCAGCTCATCACCCAGGCCGTCGTCGTACGCAGTACCGTAGATAACGTGCGCATCGGGCGATGCGTAGGCGCGAATGGTGTTCATGGCTTCACGCGACTCGCTCAGCTTGAGTGAGCCCTTGGCGGCGCTGATGAGCACCAATACACCTTTGGCACCGGACAGGTCTACACCTTCCAGCAGTGGGCAGGCTACCGCCTGCTCAGCGGCGATGCGAGCACGATCAGGGCCGCTGGCCACTGCCGTGCCCATCATGGCCTTGCCGGGTTCACCCATCACGGTCCGCACGTCTTCGAAGTCGACGTTGACGTGGCCGGGCACATTGATGATCTCGGCAATGCCGCCGACGGCATTTTTCAGCACGTCGTTAGCGTGCGCAAATGCTTCGTCCTGGGTAATGTCGTCACCGAGCACTTCGAGCAGCTTCTCGTTCAGCACCACGATCAGCGAGTCGACGTTCGCCTCTAGCTCGGAAAGGCCGGCTTCCGCATTGGTCATGCGGCGGCCACCCTCCCAATCAAACGGCTTGGTCACAACGCCCACGGTGAGGATGCCCATGTCCTTGGCGATACGGGCAATCACCGGTGCGGCGCCAGTGCCTGTGCCGCCGCCCATGCCGGCTGTAATGAACAGCATGTGCGCGCCACGGATCGCCTGGCGAATGTCGTCGCTGGCGGCCTCGGCTGCCTCGCGGCCTTTGTCGGGCTTGCTTCCTGCGCCCAGTCCGCTGGTGCCCAGTTGAATGCTGGCGTACGACTTGGCGCGGCTAAGCGCCTGAGCGTCCGTATTGGCGCTAATGAACTCCACTCCGCTGACGCTGCGCGAGATCATGTGGTCGACGGCGTTGCTGCCGCCACCACCAACCCCGATCACCTTGATCAAGGTGCCCGCGTTAAATCCGTCTGTCTCAATCATTTCGATGGGCATGATGTCACTCCTTGTCTGCTGCAGTTGCCGTGATTTAAAAGAATTGAATTGGCTGTTGTTTTTCATGGACCTGATGCTCCTACGGAAAGGGCCCAGGTCGGTGGCCCCGTGCTCTGCCAGAAGCGGAACTCCCCTTCAGCCTCCGCCAAATTGGTTGTGGTGAATCCGGGGATCATCAGAAATTCCCCACAATAAAATCCTTGATGCGGCCAAACGCGGTCTTCATGCCGCCATTCTTTTGCGCCACCTTGAAGCCGCGCAGGCGAGCTTGGCGCGCCTCCTCCATCAGCCCCATGACGGTGGATGCACGCGGCTGGGCAACCATGTCCGACAAGGCGCGTGAGTATTTCGGAACGCCTCGGCGCACGGGCTTGAGGAAAATGTCTTCTCCAAGCTCCAGCATGCCGGGCATCACGGCACTGCCACCAGTGAGCACCACGCCCGAGGAAAGCACTTCCTCAAAGCCGGATTCCCGAATGACCTGCTGTACGAGAGAGAAAATCTCTTCGACTCGGGGCTCTATGACCCCGGCGAGCGCCTGCTTGGACAGCATGCGAGGTGTGCGGTCGCCCAGCCCCGGCACTTCGACCTGGGTCTCGGCGTCGGCCAGCAACTGTTTGGCAAAGCCATGCTCGACCTTGATGTCTTCTGCATCCATGGTGGGCGTGCGCAAGGCCATGGCAATGTCGCTGGTGATCAGATCGCCCGCAATGGGAATGACCGCCGTGTGGCGAATCGAGCCACCGGTGAAAATGGCGACATCGGTGGTGCCAGCGCCAATATCGACACAGACCACGCCTAACTCACGCTCGTCGTCGGTCAGCACGGCCTGGGCCGATGCCAGCGGGTTCAGCATGAGCTGATCCACGTCGAGCCCGCAGCGGCGCACACACTTGATGATGTTCTCGGCGGCGCTTTGTGCGCCGGTGACGATGTGCACCTTGGCCTCCAGGCGCATGCCGCTCATGCCCACGGGCTCGCGCACGTCCTGGCCGTCAATGACAAACTCCTGTGGCTCGACCAGCAGCAGACGTTGGTCGCTGGAAATATTGATCGCTTTCGCAGTCTCCACCACGCGCGCCACATCGGCCGGCGTGACTTCCTTGTCCTTCACCGCCACCATGCCACTGGAATTGATGCCGCGGATGTGGCTTCCGGTAATGCCGGTATACACACGGGCGATCTTGCAGTCGGCCATCAGCTCGGCTTCTTTCAGCGCCTGCTGAATGCTTGCGACGGTGGCATCTATATTGACCACCACGCCACGCTTGAGACCATTGCTCGGCGCCACGCCGAGTCCGGCGAGTTTCAGGTCGCCGCCGGGCAACACCTCGCCCACCACCACCATGATCTTGGCAGTGCCGATATCGAGGCCGACGATCAGATCCTTGTACTCTTTTGCCATCGTTTCACCAGTTTTTTCTTCCAGCTTTGTCTTACTTCTTGGGGCGAACAGCCCCGTTAACCGGCACCACCGTTGTCACGCCGCGCAGGCGCAGCGCATACCCAGATGCGTGCCGCAGATCCGCGGACACAATTGCCTCGGGCCCACGCTGATGCCGGGCCGCCACTTCTCCAACCGTGCTCGCGAACTGCGCCAGGCGCACCTGCAATTCCTCGGATTGCCCCTGGCCCAACTCAATCGTGGCGCCCTTTTCGAGCTCTGCGCGCCAGTTGCCCCGCGCCTCAAGGGCAAGCACCGCCATCGATTGGCCGAGCGGCTTGAGTTCCGGGGCCAGCAGCCGGTACATCTGCAACACCTCGGCGGCACGTCCTTCTGGTCCGAGCAGGCGTGGCAGATCAACCTCCGCGTCGTCCTCGTCGGCTTCAAAAACTTCGCCCAGGACGTTGACCATGTGCGTGCCCTCTTCGCCCCACAGTGCGGCCGGAGTGTGCTCTTGCAGGGTCACGTTGAGCTGATTCGGAAACACTCGTTGAACCATGGCCTTGCGCACCCACGGAGCAGATTGAAAGGCAGCGCGCGCGGCATCGAGATCCAGCGTGAAGAAGTTACCCTCAAGACGCGGCGCCACGTTGACTCGCAAGCTTGCAGCACTGTTATGCGCGGTGTCACCCTCAACTGTGATATGCCCAATGGAAAAGGCCGGATTGCGCAGCACCCACCACAAGCCAGCCGCCAGGCAGGCCAGCACCAAGGCAGTGACCAGGACCGACGTGGTCATGTTCATCAGCCGGACGTCAAGCGGCAGGTGCAGCGCGTTACTCATGCCACCGCCTTCGCGGGCTTCTGGACGGGGTAATCCAGAGACGCCTCAGCAAGCAATTGCAGGCACAGGTCCTCGTAACTGATGCCCGCCGCACGCGCGGCCATGGGCACCAGCGAGTGACTGGTCATGCCGGGTGAAGTGTTGATCTCCAGGAGAGAGGGCGCGCGGGTGGCGGCGTCGATCATGACGTCGATGCGCCCCCAGCCACGGCAGCCCAACACGCGGTAGGCCTTTAGCGCCAGCGCCTGGATGGCCTGTTCTTCGCCCGGCGGCAGATCGCAGGGCACACGGTACTCGGTGACGTCGGTGAAGTACTTGTTCTGGTAGTCGTACATGCCGTCCGGCACTACGATGTGAATGACTGGCAACGCCCGCGCGTTCTCGCCGGAGCCCAGCACGGCGCAGGTGACTTCGTCGCCGGAAATGAATTGTTCGCACAGGATGTCGGCATCCATGGCTGCGGCGGCACTGACTGCCTTCTGCATCTGCGAAGAATTCGTGACCTTCGTCACGCCAAGGGAAGATCCCTCACGTGCAGGCTTGACGATCAGGGGCAGGCCCAGTTCTTCCGAAATTGATTGGAGCTGGTCTTGCGTGTATTGCCCACGATGCAGCAGAACATGGCGCGGGGTGGGTACGCCCTCAGCCTGCCAGACGCGCTTGGTCATGACTTTGTCGACAGCCATGCTGGAGGCCAGAACACCGGCGCCGGTGTAGGGGATGCCCATCAGCTCGAGGGCACCCTGAACCGTGCCGTCTTCGCCATAACGGCCGTGCAGCGCAATGAAGCAACGAGAGAAGCCTTCGCGGCGAAGGTCATCCATGCTCCGCTCTGCCGGATCGAAGGCGTGCGCATCGACGCCGCGGCTCTGCAGCGCGGCCAGCACGCCAGCGCCGGACATGAGGGAAACCTCCCGCTCCGCTGATTGCCCCCCCATCAGGACGGCCACTTTTTCGAATTGAACGCTGCTTAGTGTCATGGTGTATGAAATCAGCGGGAATTATGCTCTATTTTTTGTAGCATTTCAACGATTTTGCCTGGCACGGAACCAATCGTTCCGGCCCCCATGCACATCACGACATCGCCGCCTTGAGCCTGCTCGATTGCCAGCGCTGGCAAGTCGGCGACGTCGTCCACAAACACGGGCTCAACCTTGCCTGCCACGCGCAATGCACGTGCCAGCGCGCGGCCATCGGCGGCCACAATCGGCTCCTCGCCAGCTGCATAAACCTCGGTCAACACCACGCGGTCGGCGGTACCGATGACTTTGACGAAATCTTCGAAGCAGTCACGCGTGCGGGTGTAGCGGTGCGGCTGAAATGCCAGCACCAGGCGACGGCCTGGATAGGCGCCGCGCGCGGCCGCCAGCGTGGCCGCCATTTCCACGGGGTGGTGACCATAGTCGTCGATGACGGTGAAGATGCCTCCGTCCTTGGCTGGGAAGTCGCCGTAGTGCTGGAAGCGGCGGCCCACACCCTTGAACTCTGCCAGAGCCTTCTGAACTGCTTCGTCTGGAATGTTCAACTCCACCGCGACCGCAATGGCCGAGAGCGCATTGAGCACGTTGTGTTCGCCAGCCAGGTTGAGCACGACGGGCAGGTCGGGCAGGTCTACACCGTTGCGACGGCGAACGGTAAAGTGCATTTGCCCACCGACCGCGCGGACGTCGACGGCACGCACCTGTGCATCCTCGGCAAACCCGTAGGTTGTGACGGGGCAAGCCAGGTTTCCGGCAATCTCACGTACCGCCGGGCTTTCGAGGCAAAGTATGGCCGCGCCATAGAACGGCATGCGATGCAGGAAATCCACAAAGGCCTTCTTCAGCTTGCCGAAGTCGTGCCCGTAGGTTTCCATGTGGTCCGCATCAATATTGGTGACCACTGCCATCACGGGCAGGAGATTCAGAAATGACGCGTCGGACTCATCGGCCTCCACCACGATGTATTCGCCTGCGCCCAGTCGTGCGTTGGCGCCAGCGCTGTTGAGGCGTCCGCCAATGACAAAAGTGGGGTCGAGGTCGGCCTCGGCCAGCAAACTCGCTACCAGGCTGGTCGTCGTGGTTTTGCCGTGCGTGCCAGCAATGGCGATTCCTCGCTTGAGCCGCATCAACTCGGCCAGCATCATGGCGCGAGGCACCACTGGAATGCACTTCTCACGGGCGACCACCACCTCGGGGTTGTCTGGCTTGACGGCCGTGGAAGTGACCACCGCGTCGGCGCCTTCAACATGCTCGGCTGCATGACCGATGAAGGTCTTGATGCCTAGTGCCGCCAACCTCTGCAAGGTGGCGCTGTCTGAAAGGTCAGACCCGGAAATGGTGTAGCCCAGGTTATGCAGCACCTCGGCAATGCCGCTCATGCCGGAGCCGCCTATTCCGACGAAATGGATGCAGCGAATAGCGTGCTTCATTTGGCCAACTCCTCGCAGGCGTCTACTATTTCCTGCACGGCGTTCGTTTTCCTCATCAGTCGGGACTTCTCCGCAATGGATAAAAGAGTGGACCGATCTTTGCTTCGGAGCAGATCGGCCAGCGCCTGAGCGCTCAGGTCGCGTTGCTGGATCAGCCAACCAGCACCCTGGTCGGTGAGAAACTTCGCGTTGGTGGTTTGATGATCATCGACCGCATGGGGAAACGGCACGAACAGTGCCGCCACGCCAATGGCGGCGATCTCGCTCACAGTGGTGGCGCCTGCACGGCAGATCACCAGATCGGCCTCGGCATAAGCACTTGCCATGTCGTCGATAAAAGGCAGTAGGGTGGCCTCCACACCGGCGGCCTCATACGCGGCGCGCAGTTCGTCGATTTGTTTGGCACCGCTTTGGTGGACGACCACCGGGCGCTGTGCGGGCTCAATCATGGCGAGTGCCTTCGGCACGACATCGTTCAATGCCTTGGCCCCCAGGCTACCACCGACGACCAGCACCTTCAGTGGGCCGCTGCGGCCCGCGAAACGCTCGGCCGGTGCGGGGATCTGGGTCAGGACGGAACGCAGTGGATTGCCCACCCATTTCACTTCTCGGGCCTTGGGCAGCACCCGAGGAAACGCGGTAAACACCCGGTCGGCAACGCCAGCCAGGACTTTGTTGGCCATGCCTGCAACCGAATTCTGCTCATGCAGTACCAGTGGTTTGTTCAGAGCCACGCCCATCATGCCGCCGGGAAAGGTGATGTAGCCTCCGAATGCCACCAAGACATCTGGCTTGACACGGCGGATGACTCCGATGCTCTGACCGAACGCCCGCAGCAGCCGCAGCGGCAGCAGCACCATGGTCTTCAACCCCTTGCCTCGCACACCGCCGAACTCCACGGGTTCGAAGGCGAAGCCGCGGGGCGGCACCAGTTGCTCCTCCATGCTGGCTGGCGCGCCCAGCCAGTGAACGCGCCAGCCGTGCGAGCGCAGCTCTTCCGCCACGGCCAGGCCCGGGAAGATGTGCCCACCCGTTCCACCGGCCATCATGAGGGCGCATTTTTGACGGGTGGCGGCGACGCTCTGTATCTGATTCATGCGCGCCCTCCCCGCATCAAACGCCTGTTCTCGACGTCGACACGCAGCACAATGGCGATGGCGACCATGCTGGCCAAAATGGCCGAGCCACCATAGCTCATGAATGGCAGCGTCAACCCTTTCGTGGGCAGCGCGCCCAGGTTCACGCCGATGTTGATGAACGCCTGGAATCCGATCCACAGCCCGATGCCCTGCGCCACCAATCCGGAAAACACGCGATCCAGTGCAATGGCCTGGCGTCCGATGTGCATGATGCGACGCGTCAGCCACATGAAGAGGCCGATCACGCACACCACGCCGATCAGTCCGAATTCTTCGCCGATCACGGCCAGCAGAAAGTCGGTATGCGCCTCCGGCAACCAATGCAGCTTCTCTATGCTGCCACCCAAGCCTACGCCGAAAATTTCGCCACGGCCGATGGCGATGAGCGAGTGCGACAACTGGTAGCCCTTGCCCAAGGCGTGCTGCTCGCTCCAAGGGTCAAGATAGGCAAAAATGCGCTCACGCCGCCACTCCGATGAGGCAATCATCAGGCCGAAAGCGACCACCAGAACGGCGGCAATGAGAAAGAACATGCGCGCGTTCACGCCACCCAGAAAAAGGATGCCCATGGCGATCACGGCGATTACCAAAAATGCACCCATGTCAGGCTGCGCGAGCAGCAGCAGCCCGACCACCCCCACCGCAAACCCCATGGGGAGTACCGCACGAAAGAAGCGCTCCTTCACTTCCATTTTGCGCACCATGTAGTCTGCTGCATAGAGCAAGACAGCGAGCTTGGCGAACTCGGATGGCTGAAAGTTCATGGGTCCGAGCGAGATCCAGCGCCGCGCGCCGTTGATAACCATGCCCACGTGCGGAATCAACACGGCAATCAACAGCCCCAGGCACACAAGGAAAAGCCAGGGTGCGGCCTTTTCCCACCAGTCCATGCGCACTTGAAACGCGATGAGAGCAGCCACGAAGGCCACGCCAATCCACAGGGCGTGGCGGAACACAAAAAAATTCTGCCCAACGCGAGCAAAACGAGGGTTGTCCGGCATGGCAATAGTGGCTGAGTACACCATCACCACCCCCCAGGCCAGGAGGGTCAGGCACACCCAGATCAGCGCTTGGTCGAACCCGAGCACGCGCGCGGGTGTAGTGGCTGTGCGCGAATACTCCATGCCGCCGATGCGAACCGGCAGATCATCGCTCGAGGCGCGCGCACGGCTCCGGCGAGGCTTCGTTGCCCCCGTGGGCAATGATTCGGATGTGGCGCTCATTCGGCCCCCTCCAACTCCAGCCCGTCGGCATGCGCGATGTCCCGCACGGCGTTATGGAATGCCTCGGCTCGGTGCGCGTAGTCCCGGTACATGTCCAGGCTGGCGCACGCGGGAGACAACAGCACCGCGTCTCCGGCCTGGGTGTGCGTGCGCGCAAGCACCACGGCTTCGCCCATGTCGGCTGCCTGCAAGAGGGGGACACCCGTGGCGGACAGCGCTTCACGAATCAGCGGCGCATCGCGGCCTATCAGAACGGCCGCGCGGACAAAACGCGCCACGGGCTCGGCCAACGGGGAAAAATCCTGCCCTTTTCCGTCTCCGCCCAGAATGACCACCAGCTTACGCTCGGCACCCAATCCGTTCAGCGCGGCAACCGTGGCCCCCACATTCGTGCCCTTGCTGTCATCGAAGTATTCCACCTCGGCCATTACACCGATGGATTCCACGCGGTGCGGCTCGCCTCGGTATTCGCGCAACCCAAACAGCATGGGGGCCAGCTTGCAGCCTCCGCTGACAGCCAGCGCCAGCGCGGCTAGCGCGTTGAGAGCGTTGTGGCGCCCGCGAATGCGCAGCGCATCGGCGGGCATCAGGCGCTGCAGGTGGATCTCCTGCTCGCTGCCCTTGCGACGGCGCAGGGTCTCGTCTGCTTCGAGCGCACGCACCAGCCAGGCCATGCCATTGACAATTTCAATACCGAAATCACCCGGTACGGTGGGCAAGCCAGCGCCGAAACTGAGCACCGGGCGCTGCGGCAACCGCGCGGCCTTGCCCACAGGAGTGGACGGCCTGAATGCGGCGACCATGGGATCGTCGCGATTGAGGACCATCACGCCTTCGGCACCAAAAACTCGGGCCTTGGCTGCGGCATAGGCGGTCATGTCGCCATGCCAGTCCAGGTGATCCTGCGTGATGTTCAGCACGGCGGCTGCCGTAGGCTCGAAGCCTTCCACGCCATCGAGCTGGAAACTTGAGAGCTCCAGTACCCAGACCTCAGGCAGGGCGTCTTGATCCAGGGCCTGACCGAGTACATCGAGAAGCGACGGGCCAATGTTGCCGGCTACCGCCACTGACTTGCCGGCACATTCCACGAGTTGCCCCGTGAGGGAGGTGACCGTGGTCTTGCCGTTGGTTCCCGTGATCGCCAGCACGGCGGGAGCGTAGGCACGTTCGGCTTTCAATGCATTGAGCGCCTGCACGAACAGACTCAGCTCACCGCCCACAGGCACGCCGCGCTCACGGGCCGCAGCAGTCAGCCCGGACAATTCAGAGGGTCTAAGCCCTGGACTGCGGTAGATCGCGCCGAAGTTTGCATCATGCAGCAAAGACGCATCCAACGGGCCAGCGATGAACTGTGCAGAGGGAATGTCCGCGCGCAAGGTTGCCAACTGTGGCGGCGATTCACGCGTGTCCGCCACGGTGACTTGGGCACCATGGCGAGCACACCAACGCGCCATCGCCAAGCCGGATAGGCCCAGGCCGAGTACGAGGACGTGTTGAACTTGCATGTTGGCAGCCATCACCTGAGCTTCAACGAAGACAAGCCCACCAGGCACAAAAGCATGGTGATGATCCAGAAACGCACCACGACCTGGGTTTCAGCCCAGCCGCTTTTCTCGAAGTGGTGATGCAGCGGCGCCATCTTCAGCAGACGACGGCCTTCGCCATAGCGGCGCTTGGTGAACTTGAACCAGATGACCTGCATCATGACCGACACCGCTTCAGCCACGAAGATGCCGCCCATGATGGCCAGCACGATCTCCTGACGAACGATTACAGCGATGGTGCCCAGCGCGCCGCCCAGCGCCAAGGCACCGACATCTCCCATGAACACCTGGGCCGGGTGGGCATTGAACCAGAGGAAGGCCAAACCGGCGCCAGCCATGGCGGCACAGAAAATCAGGATCTCGCCGGTACCAGGAATGTAGGGAAACAATAAATAGCGCGCATAGACGGAGCTGCCGGTCACGTAGGCGAACACGCCCAGCGCGGAGCCGACCATGATGACCGGCATGATCGCAAGCCCGTCCAGCCCGTCTGTCAGGTTGACAGCGTTGCTCGCCCCGACGATGACCAGGTAGCTCAGAATCACGAAGCCCAGCACCCCAAGCGGATAACTGACCTCCTTGAAGAACGGCACCATCAGGCCCGCGGCAGTCGGAAGATCGAGGGTAAAGCCTGAACTGATCCAGTCGACGAAGAGCTCCCATACGCGCGCATTGGAGCTCTCGGAAATGCTGAACGCCAATGACAATGCGGCGATCAGGCCGATGACTGATTGCCAGAAGTACTTTTCTCGCGAGCGCATGCCCTCGGGGTCTTTATTCACCACCTTGCGCCAGTCGTCCACCCAGCCTATGGCTCCAAAGCCGAAGGTAACCAACATGACGATCCAGACGAAGCGATTGGACAGATCGAACCACAGCAGCGTGGAGACAGCAATGGAGATGAGGATCAGCACGCCCCCCATGGTGGGCGTTCCGCTCTTGATCAGATGCGTATCCATGGCGTAGCCGCGCACGGGCTGACCGATCTTGAGCTCAGTCAGGCGCCGGATCACAATCGGGCCGGCGAGAATGCCAATCAGCAGGGCTGTCATGGCCGCCATGACAGCACGGAAAGTCAGATACTGAAAGACCCGGAAGAAACCGAACTCGGGTGACAGCGTCTGCAGCCAGGTCGCGAGGCTAAGCAGCATGGGGGTCCTCCGGGTGTGTCTTGGCGGGCTCTGCCGCCAGCGCTTCCACCACGCGCTCCATGCGCATAAAACGTGAGCCTTTCACGGCGATACTGATGCATTGACCCATGTGTGTACGAACTGCCTCGATCAAGGCTGCGATATCTTCAAAATGCCTTCCACCGCCAAATCCCATGGCCGCGTGAATGGCGAGAGGCCCATGTGCCAGGAAGCGCTCAATGCCGCGTTCGCGCGCGTAGGCGCCGACCTCGGCATGAAAGGCCGGGCCCTGCTCGCCAACCTCACCCATGTCACCGAGCACCAGCAGGCGCGGGCCAGGGAGTTCGGCCAGCACGTCGATGATGGCGCGCACGGAGTCAGGGTTGGCGTTGTAGGTGTCGTCGATCAGGGTCACGGCACGCCCGCGCTGGCGAAGCATCAGGGTGCGGGATCTGCCCTTCACAGGGCGGAACTCTGAAAGACCTTGCGCCATGCTTTCCAGCGGGGCGCCAGCTGCCGCCGCGCAAGCCAGAGAAGCCAGGGCATTGACCACGTTGTGTCGTCCTGGCGCGTGCAACGCAAAGTGCACCTCGCCCGCCGGTGTGGAAGCACTGACGCGCCAGTGATCATCCAGCCATATCGCCTCTGTGGCATGAACCGCCGCACCCGATGCCTGCTCATCGAAAAGCAACTGACGGCAGTCGCGAGATCCGTCCCGCCAGATACCTTCAAACGCATCCCCCGCAGGAAACACAGCCGTTCCGCCAGGTTGAAGTGAACGGAAAACGGCTCCGTTCTCGCGCGCAACGGCTTCCACCGACGACATGAACTCCTGATGCTCGCGCTGCGCGTTGTTCACCAGCGCCACCGTGGGCCGAGCGAAGCCCGCGAGAGTGGCAATTTCACCCGGGTGATTCATGCCCAACTCAACCACCGCCACGCGAGTGGACGAGCGCAACCGAAGCAGAGTCAACGGCAAACCAATATCGTTGTTGAAGTTGCCCTCGGTTGCGAGAGCTGCTTCACCGTGCCAAGCCTTCAAGATGGAGGCGATCATCTGCGTGACCGTGGTCTTGCCGTTGCTGCCGGTGACCGCAATCAAGGGAAGTTCGAACTGCTGCCTCCAGCCGGCCGCCAGTCCGCCCAGCGCCACCCGAGCATCCGGCACGAGCAAACCCGGCAAGCCAGAAGCCGCCAGCAACGGCGCCGATTCAGCGTTGCACAACACCGCCACGGCGCCTTTTTTCTTGGCCTCGCCCATGAACCGGGCGGCGTCGAAACGCTCCCCTTTGATCGCCACGAAGAGATCTCCAGGCGCCAAAGTGCGAGTGTCAGTGTGCACCCGCGCCACCTGAACGGAACCATCGCCCACGAGTTGGGCACCGGGCAGCCAGGCAGCGGCTTGGTCGAGACGCAGGTTCATGGCGCTCATGGGGCAACTCCTGCTTGGCGCGCATGCAAAGCGGCACGCGCTTGCGCCTGATCGGAGTACGGCCAGCGTCGGCCTTCGATCTCCTGATAATCTTCGTGACCCTTGCCTGCAATCAGCACCACATCCGCGGGCGAAGCCTCGGCGAGAGCCAGCGCAATCCCACGGGCACGGTCTGTTTCGGTCCGCACCTTGGCCACATTGGCAAAGCCTGTCAGGATGTCTGCAATGATGGCTTGCGGCCGCTCACCACGAGGGTTGTCGCTGGTTACCAGCACGACATCGGCGGCCGACTCGGCCGCCGCGGCCATCAGCGGACGCTTGATGGCATCGCGGTTGCCGCCGCAGCCGAACACGCACCACAGCCGGCCACCGCGTTGCTGGGCCAGCGGGCGCAAGGCGGCCAGCGCTTTTTCAAGGGCATCTGAGGTGTGCGCGTAGTCAATCACGGCCAGCGGTTCATTCGGTCCGCCCAGGCACTCCATGCGGCCAGGCACCGCTGGCAAGTCAGCGCAGGCGCGTAGGGCGGCATTCAGGGGAACGCCCAGTGCCCGCAGGGCGCCGAGCGCGCACAGCACATTGGAGGCGTTGAACTCGCCGATGAGCGCGGTATCGAGCGATTGCGTCAATGCTCCTTCGGTCACATCGAAGGTCATGCCGCGTGAACCATAAACAAGCCCCCCGCCTTGCAGGCGCGCGGACTGGTGAAGAGACACGGTCCATACATCAAGGCCTCGGGCACGAGCCTTGGCTTCTAACTCAGCGCCGCGCGGATCGTCCAGATTGATCACCGCTGCCTGCAGTCCGGGCCAGTCAAACAGGGCTGCCTTGGCCTGCCAGTAGGCGTCCATGGTGCCGTGGTAATCGAGATGATCCTGGGTAAAGTTGGTGAACACCGCCACCCGGATCGCCAGGCCGTCAAGCCGATGCTCCACAATGCCGATCGAGGACGCCTCGATCGCGCAACTCTTCACGCCTTGGTCGGCAAACTCGCGCAAACGCCGATGCAGGAGCACAGGGTCAGGCGTGGTCAGGCCAGTGGGCTGCACTTCAGGCGGAACGCCCGTTCCCAGGGTGCCCACCAGGGCGCACGGTGAGGTACCGGGAAGCTTCACCCCCGACAACAGCGACGCCAGCCACCAGGCCGTCGACGTCTTGCCGTTGGTACCTGTGACAGCGACCATGCTCAACTCGTGCGAGGGCGCTCCGTAGTAGGCATCTGCGATGAGACTGGTGTCCGCCTTGAGACGCGGGTATGTGGCAACGCGCTCATCCGCGAAACCGAATGTTTCCACACCTTCTTGCTCGACGAGACACGCCTGCGCGCCCTGCGCCAGTGCGGCCGCCACGAAACGCCGTCCGTCAACTGCTGCGCCGGGCCAAGCGATGAAGCCGTCTCCTGGCAGCACCTGCCGGCTGTCAGCATGAAGCTGCCCTGCAACGCGGGCGCGCAGCCAGCGCGCGGCCTCCTGAGGCGTGCGGAGTTCAGTCATGCGAGGTTCAAGCGAGTGCGCCATCAGAACGACTCCTCCACCACCTCGGCCTTGATCTCTGGCTTCACTGCCATGTCAGGCTGCACGCCCATGATGCGCAACGTCTGTTGGACCACCTCGCTGAACACAGGCGCCGCCACGGTACCACCATAGTAAGTACCGTTGCTTGGCTCGTCGACCATCACGGCCACGATGATGCGCGGCTTTTCAATGGGCGCCATGCCAGTGAACCAGGCTCGGTACTTGTTGCTCGCGTAGCCCTTGCCCGCCTGTTTTCGTGCCGTACCGGATTTACCCCCACGGAGTAACCCACGGTCTGCGCACGCTGGCCGGTACCCCCGGGCCAGCGGCCATTTGCAGCATCTTGCGAACGGCCTGAGCGTTCTTCGCTGAAAACACCTTCATGCCCTGTGCGGCTTCCGAGCGCTTGAGCAACGTGGCAGAGATCACTTCGCCGTCGTGCGCAAAAGCGGTGTAGGAGTGCGCCATCTGAAACAGGGATGCCGAGAGACCGTAGCCGTAGGCCATCGTGGCCTGCTCCACCGGCTTCCAGCTTTTCCAGGGCCGCAGCCGCCCGACCGCAGCGCCTGGGAAAGACAGCTGCGGACGCTGCCCATAGCCGAGCGCCGTAAAGGTTTCCCACATTTCCTGCGGTTGCATTTTCTGTGCGATCTTCAGCGCGCCAACGTTACTCGACTTCTGGATCACGCCCTCCACCGTCAACGCGCCATAGTTATGGGTATCTCGAATGGTGAAGCGATCCAGTTGGTAAGAACCCGGGGATGTGCTGATGATGGTCTGGGGCGTGACGCGGCCAGCCTCCAGCGCCATGGCGACGGTGATCGGCTTGATGGTGGAGCCTGGCTCGAAAGTGTCTGTCAAGGCAATGTTGCGAAGCTGGGCTCCGGTGAGGTTCCGCCGATCGTCTGGCGTGTAGCTCGGGTAGTTGGCCAGGGCCAGCACTTCTCCGGTGATGGCATCAAGCACGACCGCGCTACCCGACTTGGCCTTGTGGCTCGTGACAGCGTCGCGCAGCTTCTGATAGGCGAAGAACTGCACTTTGGAATCGATCGAAAGCTGGATGTCCCGTCCATCCACAGGAGGGACTTCGTCGCCTACGGCTTCAACGACGCGACCCAGCCGATCCTTGATCACGCGGCGTGAACCGGCGTGTCCTACAAGCTCTTTCTCGAACGACAGTTCAGCGCCCTCTTGCCCCTTGTTTTCGACGTTGGCAAACCCCACGACGTGCGCGGCTGCTTCGCCCTCCGGATACTTGCGCTTGTATTCCTTGCGCTGGTAGATACCCGAAATCTTCAGTTCAGCGATTTGCTTGGCCACGGGCTCGTCTACCTGGCGCTTGATCCAGACAAAGGTCTTGTCTTCGTCAGCCAGTTTCTTGTTGAGCTCTGATAGCGGCATGCCAAGCAAGCGGGCCAGCTTGCTCAGCTTTTCGGCGTCGCGCTCGACATCTTCCGGAATCGCCCAGATGCTGGGCGCCACCACGCTGGACGCCAGGATCAACCCGTTGCGATCAAGAATACGGCCGCGACTGGCCGGCAGCTCCAGGGTTCGGGCAAAGCGCACTTCCCCCTGGCGCTGGAAAAAATCATTGCCAATCACCTGTACGTAGGCCGCACGAGCCACCAGGCCCAGAAACGCCAGCGCCAGGCAAGCCACAATGAACTTGCTGCGCCATACCGGCGTTTTGGAAGCGAGGAGCGGACTGGAGGTGTAGCGAATGCTTTTCACGGCTTGCCCCCTGGACCGTAGCCGAGGGCACCGCTTTTGCAGCGACGTATTCGGTGATGGCGGGCGTGACCGTACGCATGGCCAGCTTTTCTTTGGCCAGTTTCTCGACGCGCAACGAGGTAGCCTCTGCACGCTTTTCGACCTCGAGGCGGCTACGCTCGGTTTCCAGCCGATGCGACTCGGCGATGGCACGATCGAGCTCAGTGAACAGGCGCCGGGAGTCGTATTGAACCCGCACCAGATACAAGGCGCTGAAGATGGCCGCTGCGAAAAGCACGACAGAAAGCCGAGTCATGCCGGCGCCTCCGTTCGTTCAGCCACTCTCATGATGGCACTGCGCGCACGGGGGTTGGCGGAGACTTCGGCCGGGCTGGGGCGAATACGGCCCAGGGCGCGCAGCAGCGTAGGCGCGGGTTCGGCAAATGGCGCGCGGCGATCTACCACCGCACGGGAATGCCGAGCGATGAACTGCTTGACGATGCGGTCTTCCAGCGAATGGAAGCTGATCACCACGAGCCGCCCTCCAGGTTGCAGGACTTCGAGACTTGCCTTCAGCGCCTGCTCGAGCTCTTCAAGTTCGGCGTTGACGAAAATCCGAAGAGCCTGAAATGTGCGCGTTGCTGGGTTCTGGCCCGGCTCGCGGGTCTTGACCGCGCCAGCCACGAGTTCGGCCAGTTCGAGAGTGGTTGCAAGCGGGCCCCGCTCCTGTCGGCGAGTGACAATCGCCTTTGCAATGGGGCCAGCAAACCGTTCTTCGCCATATTCACGAATCACCTCCGCAATCTGCCTTTGCTCCGCACTGGCCAGCCAATCGGCCACACTCTGGCCGCGCGTGGTGTCCATGCGCATATCCAGCGGACCGTCGGCACGAAAAGAAAAACCCCGGGCGGGGTTGTCGATTTGTGGCGAGCTGATTCCGAGGTCCATGAGCACCCCCGCCGCGCTGTGCGGCGGCAACTCGTTCAGGCTCGCAAAGCCTTGGTGCCGGATGGAAAAGCGCGCATCCTGAATGCGTGCCGCCTCGGCCAGCGCCTCGGTGTCTTTGTCGTAGGCGATCAGTTGGCCGGCTGGCCCCAACCGCGACAAAATCAGGCGCGAATGCCCTCCCCGACCGAACGTGGCATCCACGTACAGCCCCTGTGGGTCCGTGACCAGGGCGTCGACCGCCTCTTGGAGCAGGACCGTGGTGTGCAACCATGCGTTCACCTGCCTCCTTTAAAAAACGAGTTCCTCGAACGCCTGGGCCATACCAGCCTGGATGGCTTCGGCCTCCTTGGCGTCGTAGGTGACTTTGTCCCAGAGTTCAAAGTGGTTGCCCATGCCAAGCAGCATGAGATCACGAGAAAGGCCGGCAGCCTGGCGCAGCTCGGGCGACACCAGAACGCGGCCAGTGCCGTCCATATCGACATCCATGGCGCTACCCAGAAAGATACGCTTGAGCCATTGGGCAGACATGGGCATTTGAGCAATGCGCTCACGGAATTTTTCCCACTCAGGGCGGGGAAACACCATCAAGCAGCCGTGCGGGTGCTTGGTAATGGTGAGCTGACCGGAAGCCGTGGCGGACAGGACGTCGCGATGCCGGGTAGGCACGGAAAGCCTCCCCTTTGCATCCAGACTGAGCGACGATGCCCCTTGAAACACGTGAATCCCCTGTAAAGTGCCGGCAACTTTGCGGTGAAGGCACTTTTCACCACTTAATTGCACTTTTTTGCACTGTAGCAGGAAAACAGCGGTCGGCAAGAGGGACCAACAAATTCTTTCAATGAAATCAACGCCTTAGCTTTGATCTAACCAGCAAGCGTGAAATTTTTCGCTTGTAAATAAAGCACTTAGGAGCGATATCGAAAGTAAGACATGCCAAGGGCCCTGAAAAGGGCCCTTGATCGGCACTGAGAGTGCCCGTGAAAAAACGTAGCCAGGAAGGCTGTCAACCCATCCGCTTGATCAGTTCCAGCACAGGTGCACCTTGATTCAGCGTGTAGAAGTGGAACGCCGGTGCACCACCCGCCTGCAAGCGCTCGCAGAGATGGGCCACCACATCGGCCCCGAAATCCTTGATGGAAGCGGTGTCGTCGCCAAAGGATTGCAGCCGCAGGCGAATCCAGCGGGGCACCTCTGCTCCGCAGGCATCTGAGAACCTCAGCAATTGCGAGGAGTTGGTAATGGGCATGATCCCCGGCACGATGGGAATATCAATGCCGCGCTGCTTCAGCTCGTCCACATAGCGGAAGTAAGCGTCAACATTGAAAAAATACTGCGTCATGCCATCATTCGCGCCGGCCGACACTTTTGCAGCAAAAGCTTCGAGATCGGCGGAGGGCGACTTCGCTTGCGGATGCACTTCGGGGTAAGCCGCCACGGAAATATGGAAGGCACTGCCGGTTTCAGCGCGAATGAATTCCACCAGTTCGCTGGCATAGCGGAACTCGCCGCCCATGCCGTAACCGCTGGGCAAGTCGCCACGCAAGGCCACAATGCGCTGAATACCAGCGGCCTTGTAGCTCGCCAGGCGCTCACGAATGGTTTGGCGCGTCTGGCCAATACAGGAAAGATGTGGAACGCCAGGAAGACCTTCTTCAAGAATCTGACGCACAGTGCCGAGCGTGCCTTCTTGTGTCGAGCCGCCTGCGCCAAAGGTCACGGAACAAAACTCCGGCTTGAGCGCATACAGCTGCTGCCGCACGGCGCGCAGCTTTTCGACGCCTTCAGGCGTCTTCGGCGGAAAGAACTCCAAGCTAATAGGGAGGGTCATGGTACGTTTGATTCAGGTGACGCCGAGGTGGCGTGAATAAAGAATTCGCGGTTGCCGTCGCCGCCCGCAATGGGGCTGTCGAACCAGCCTGCCACGGCCAGCCCCGCGTCGGCACAGGCCTTGCGCAACCGCTGCTCAACCTGCGGATACAAGGTCGCGTCGCGCACGATGCCGCCCTTACCCAACTGCCCGGGCTGCAGTTCGAACTGAGGCTTGACCAGCATCAGCAGCGCCCCGCCAGGCGCCAGAAGCGGCGCCAAGGCCGGCAACACCAGCGAAAGCGAAATAAAGGAAAGATCACCGGTAACGAGGTCAAAACTCGGCTGTGCCACGCCAGCCTCCGCCAATACAGACGCGTTCAACTCGCGCGCGTTCAGGCTTTCAAGGCAGACCACGCGGGCATCCGCACATAGGCGCGGATGAAGCTGGCCGTGCCCAACATCCACGCCCACCACCTGCACGGCGCCCTGCGCCAGCAAGCAATCGGTAAATCCGCCGGTGGACTGGCCCACATCGAGGCCGCGCCGCCCGGCCACATCAAGCCCTGCCTGACGCAAGGCGCCCTCAAGCTTCAGGCCGCCGCGCGAGACGTAGCGCGCCTCGGCGACATCATGAAGTTCAATCTGCGCATCGGCGGGAAGGTCGTCGCTCTTGCCGAGCGGACGCCAGCCGCCTGGCGCGCGCCAGCGCGCGCCAGCCGCGATCAGGCGTTGCGCCTGGCTACGGCTGGCCGCGAGGCCACGCATCACGAGTAGTTGATCGGCGCGCATGGAGTCTGCGCCTGTTCTGCCTAAACCGGAACTCAGTAACGGTAGGTATCTGGCTTGTAAGGGCCGACCTTCGGCACGCCAATATAAGCAGCCTGCTCGTTCGACAGCACGGTCAGTTTTGCGTTCAACTTGGCCAGTTGCAAGCGTGCGACCTTTTCGTCCAGGTGCTTGGGCAGAACGTAGACCTTGCCCACATCGTAGCTGTCAGAGTGAGCGTAGAGCTCAATCTGCGCGATGGTCTGGTTGGCGAACGAGGAAGACATGACATAGCTCGGGTGGCCAGTGCCGCAGCCCAGGTTCACCAGACGGCCCTTGGCCAGCAGAATGATCCGCTTGCCGTCCTTGAAGATCACGTGGTCAACCTGCGGCTTGATCTCTTCCCACTTGCACTTTTCTTCCAAGCTGGCGACATCAATCTCATTGTCGAAATGGCCGATGTTGCAAACGATGGCCTGATCCTTCATGGCCTTCATGTGCTTGTAGGTGATAACGTCTTTATTGCCGGTTGCGGTGACGAATATATCGGCCAGCGGAGCCGCCTCTTCCATGGTGACAACGCGGTAGCCTTCCATGGCGGCCTGCAGGGCGCAAATAGGGTCGATCTCTGTTACCCACACCTGCGCGGACAATGCGCGCAGAGCTTGCGCAGAGCCCTTGCCCACGTCTCCGTATCCGCACACCACGGCAACCTTGCCGGCGATCATGACGTCGGTGGCACGCTTGATGCCGTCTACCAGTGATTCACGGCAGCCGTAGAGGTTGTCGAACTTGGACTTGGTGACCGAATCGTTGACGTTGATGGCGCGGAACATGAGCGTGCCCTTGGCAGACATCTCGTTCAGGCGATGCACGCCCGTGGTGGTTTCCTCGGTTACACCAAGAATTTCAGCGCTCTTGCGGCTGTACCAGGTGGCATCTTCCTTGAGTTTCGCCTTGATCGCCGCAAACAGGACTTTTTCTTCTTCGCTCTTGGGATTCGCGATCACCTTCGGATCGGTCTCGGCCTGCTTGCCAAGGTGCATCAGCAGCGTGGCATCGCCGCCGTCATCCAAAATCATGTTGGGGCCTTCGCCCTTGGCGCCCTTTTTGCCGAATTCGAAGATGCGGTGCGTATAGTCCCAGTAATCTGCCAGCGTTTCACCCTTGATGGCGAAGACCGGAGTGCCGCTGGCTGCAATCGCCGCCGCCGCGTGGTCCTGGGTACTGAAAATGTTGCATGAAGCCCAGCGCACCTCGGCACCCAGCGCCTGCAAGGTCTCGATCAGCACCGCAGTCTGAATCGTCATGTGCAGACTGCCGGTAATGCGAGCGCCCTTCAGGGGTTTTGATTTCGCGAACTCCTCGCGGATCGCCATCAGGCCGGGCATTTCGGTCTCGGCGATCTTGATTTCCTTGCGGCCCCAGTCTGCCAAGGTGACGTCGGCAATTGCGCTGTCAGCGGCAACGGGGTTTTTCAAACGTGCGTTCATGGTGGCTCCAAACCAACTGATGTTGAACCACTGGCAAGACGGGAATAAAAAAGCTCACCGCACTTGCTTTCAGTGGATGAGCGTCGTTGCAAAGAAGGGATTCCGAGCCTCACGCCTGGCAGTTGATGCAGGCGCTGCAACGCTCCTCGGAATACGCCTGATTATACGAAACAAGCGCTATGTCGCTTGACACTGATGTCGCTTGAACTGATTGAAGTGGTCATAAAGGTATCGATGACCGAGTTGCAGCGTGTCATGTTTTCTCGTTGGCTGGTTGACACCCAGTGCGGCCTCGTCAGCCTTTCTCGCTTGCTGCATGTCATTTGCCTTGAAAGAGGCGCTGTTGGGGGGCTGAACCACCCCGCCCTTCGGGCACCCCTCCGACGGAGGGGAATTGGTCGGCCGCAGTCATGACTAACGGGGGGTGTCCGGTGGGGCCAGATGGCATTTGAACCTAATTCCCCTCCGGTGGAGGGGTGGCAGGCGCAGCCTGACGGGGTGGTTTCTTCGGGAAGCACCAAACACTGCATGTCGTTTGCCTTGAAAGAGGCGCTGTTGGGGGGCAGAACCACCCCGCCCTTCGGGCACCCCTCCGACGGAGGGGAATTGGTCGGCCGCAGTCATGACTAACGGGGGTGTCCGGTGGGGCCAGATGGCATTTGAACCTAATTCCCCTCCGGTGGAGGGGTGGCAGGCGCAGCCTGACGGGGTGGTTTCTTCGGGAAGCACCAAACACTGCATGTCATTTGCCTTGAAAGAGGCGCTGTTGGGGGGCAGAACCACCCCGCCCTTCGGGCACCCCTCCGACGGAGGGGAATTGGTCGGCCGCAGTCATGACTAACGGGGGGTGTCCGGTGGGGCCAGATGGCATTTGAACCTAATTCCCCTCCGGTGGAGGGGTGGCAGGCGCAGCCTGACGGGGTGGTTTCTTCGGGAAGCACCAAACACTGCATGTCATTTGCCTTGAAAGAGGCGCTGTTGGCAATCATAATCGGGGTCAGATCACGATTTTTTGAGCGGACAGAACCCGATTTGGATGGGGCATAGAACGAGGTTCACGAATTCTGTGTTCCGGAAGCCAGACGAGGCCCAGAGAAAAGCTGTGCAATCTGGCGCATCGGCAGAAACAAACGCCTGGGAGTGAGCTGGAAGGGCAGGAAGTCGAAATGCCTGTAGAAACTCTCGGCCTGCTCGTCCTTCGCGTCCACGATGGCGGCCATTGCGCCAATTTGCTGCGCTCCTTCGAGACAGCGGCGCAGTGCATCGATGAGAAGGAACTCCCCGACACCCTGCCCTTTGGCCGTCTGATCAACCGCCAGCCTGCCTAGCAGGGTCACAGGCAACTGTCCGTACCGGGGCAGCTTCTTCATCATGTCCGGCGGCAGCTCATCGAGGGGAATGATGGACGCTGAAAGCGTGTAGAAACCGCGCACCGCCCGGCGACCAGGTTCAAGGAGCACAAAGGGCACGGCGACGTGCTTCTCGGCATCCTGCCGCGCCTGCTGCTTGAGGAAGCGATTCAGATCGTCGTTACCGCAGTCGAAGGCGCTGCGGTAATGTCCTTTTCCGAGGGGGACGACGTATTCAGGCGTCAGGGTGAGCGGCAATCACAGCCCCGTCTTCTGGCGGTAGCTTTCCGCGGCTTTGCGCAAGCGCGCGCCCGGTTCCGGCGGGTTCAGCAGGGCAGAGACAAAAACAAGCCGCTCCTCGCGTGAGAGCCGGATGAGTTCGTGTTCCTGGACGATCTTGGCAGCGGCCCGCTGCGCACTGTCGATCACAAACTCGCTCAGCGTGCGACCGGACAGAGCGGCAGCCCGTTGGAAGAGACTTTTCTGTTCGCTGGAGACCGGTGCCTCCAGCCGCGCATTGCGCGTTTTTTCGGACTTTTCAACGGTGCTCGGCATAGCAACCTCTCTTGGCTGGGCAGGGGACTATGACTCTGCGTTTTCTTATGCAACGCACGACAAATGTACGGACAAGTCAAGTCAATGCGGCTTTGGCCGAGCCCTCGAGGTCATGGGAAAGTTCGCCTCACACCCGACCGTCTTCGCAAATTGGCCGCACCTGTTCATTGTCTGGCCGCCTCAGCAGGCGGCAAAGACTTGTAGGCGGACGCAAGTGCCCATGCCCATGTCCATGCCCGTGGAGCGAAATCAGGGATTTCTCATAGTGACATATCGTTGAAGCGTTGCCCTCTTTCTCTACTCCCTGTCACAACAGGAAGAGATACAGCTCAATGGAAACAGCCCGCCCCGGCTGCGCCACAGTTGCACGTCAACCACGCTCTTTTCCGCCCTTCACGAGTTCACCCAGGAAACGGGCGAACGGAACGATGTTGACTTCTACGCTGGCCTGTTCCAGCGCCGTCATGTACTCATCGCGTCGCATCACTGGGATCACCGTCCACGGGAAGCCCCCAGACGCCAGCATCACGTTCATCAGGAAGCGACCCATGCGCCCGTTGCCGTCAAGGTAGGGGTGGATATAGACGAAGATGAAATGCCCCATAACGACGCGAACAGAGGGCTCGGACTCGCTCCGGAGCAGTTCAAAAAATGCAGGCATGAGTTCGCGCACAGCCTCCCGATTCGGGGGAACGTGCATGGATCGGCGAATGTAGACGGGGCCATTGCGATAACCGGCAAGATCAGCCGGTTTGAGAATACCGGCCGCAACGCTCGGCCCGAACAGTTCCCTGTACCACGCGCCGTGATCAGCCTCTGCTATGTGTCCGGCGTTTTCACCGTCCAGACCCCTGTCAACGCTTTGCCTGACGCGCTGGAAGGCCTGCCAGTACCCGCGTGCGGCAAGGGCGTCCCGATGGTTGCGGTCCGCCTCGATGGTGTCGGGGCTCCAGTCACCGGAGCGGACACGCTCGATCAGCCCCGCGCTGACCCGGTAGCCCTCGATTGAGAGCGAGTTGTAGGCGTCCGTGACATAGACCTCGTCCACGCTCTTGAGGTAGGCCGCCTTGTCTTGAGGCAGTCCCGGCGGCGCGGGAAAATGGTCCAGAACATCCTTGCGCATTTTTTGCCAGGTCATGCTGACCCGGTTGACGTAGGGCGAGGTTTCGCGCAAGCCGAGAGCCACGTGCGGGATGCCCGTGAAAGGGTCCGTCTCGTGCACGGTGTAGCCTGCCGCACGCATGGTTTCCACAATGTTGGCGGCGATGCTGACCCGTCCAATATTGCGGAAGGCTCCCGCCAGCCTTCCTGCAATCGTGCTGTGTCCACCCTCAAGCAAGCGGCCAAGAACCTGGGAGGCATCGGTGATCGCGGCCAACGCCGCCCGCATGACGATGGGCTGGGCGGTGAAATTTGTCGGCGAACTCGCAATGAGCCCACCGGGAAGGCTGAAAACCCGTATGCCATTCCTCACTTCGATGTCCTGCGCCGGGGGCAGCGCCAGCCGGACATCGAAGATCGAGGTCTCGTGGGGCAGGGATAAGGGCTTGTTGCCCCCCTCGGGGATCGGACCTGAACCTGCCGGGGCACCGTCCAGTCGCCGGTCTGCACAGACAGGGATTGCTCGGGACTAAGGCACCAATCCCCGTCGAACCGTTCATTGAGGTAGTCGGCGCAGAATGCCCAGAAGGACGTATACCAGGCCGTGCTTTCGCCGGGAGCCTCGTCGGGACGGCTCGTGATGTACCAGCCCTTCACGACCTCGCGAAGGAATCCATTCCTGAGCAGACGTTCTCTGTGTGTACGGGTGATGTGCGTGGTCCGGATGGCCACGATCCCCTGATCCTGAAGGCTTTTCAGAACTTCGAGGGAGGTGGCAAGGTTTTCTGATGGCGTTGCCATGATCACTCTGCTTGTACTTTTTAGGTTATTGAGTGTTGTGCTTTTTAGGTTATCAAGTCAAGCAAGTTTTAGGTTTTTGAGTTTTGTTATTTTTAGGTTATCGTGCTGCAAAACAGCAATGTACGCCGAGGGATCTGGGGCAGATGACCGTGCAGAGGTCAGCCGGTACCCTCAAGGTTTGCGTACATATTTGATCGATTGGCCCCATGTCAAACCATACTTTCATAGGAAAAACCAGGCGGAGACGCACGTTTGCCATCATCTAGCACCCCGACGCGGGCAAAACCACACTAACCGAGAAACTGCTGCTGTTCTCCGGGGCGATTCAGAGTGCGGGCAGCGTGAAGGCACGCAAGGCCAGTCGCCACGCCACCAGCGACTGGATTGCGGCGTTGCCTAAGCCGGTCGCCTAGCCGGCCGCGCGAAAATAAACGCGATACCACGAGGTATCCCCGCGTTTTTCTTCGCATCGGCGCACCGCTTGAAGCCACAGCTTTTCGATCGTCGTGCAACAGCCACAACGGCCCTCGCGCAGAAAATTTGAACAAGCTCTGAACAGTTGGTTGTCGCACTGGCATCACACTGACGGATGCCATCGATTTTCGACCCAACGAAAGTTCATCCAAGCGACAAGAAGCGACAGGACTGTCAAGGTCAGGGCCAACAAGGGGCCGGACGTGACCAAAGTCTGCCCACTTCGATGCACCAGCAAAATGACGGGTGCATGGTAGAGATATACGCTAAAGCTGATCCGACCAAGAGCACCTAACCCCGTTGACCGAACGACCGCCTGTAACACACTTGATGTTTCCAGCACGACAAAACCGGCCAACATCAGCGCAAAACCTGCGGCTAGCCAGGTGCGCGAAAAAACAACAGCGAAGGGATAGCTGTAATACCCTTGGGGAAGAAGACTCACGTAGTAAACGAGGCACGTTCCAGCCAAAGTTAGAACAAGGCACAGCATCGCCAAACCACCCCAGGGCCAGCGCGCGCGAAAACGAGCCCAAACCCCGCGCTGCTGCAGCCATGCGACCAGCATGCCCATCGCAAACTCGTCCAGAGCCCCGAGAATCTGCACTGCCCAAAAAGAGCGCTGCTCAGGTTCGACCGCAACCATGACACTGGCGCGCCAAACGTAGCTCACCGCCACAAAAAATAGGACCATCGACCAGCCCGCCCATGCTCGCCAGATGGGCGCCAGTGCGAGCATCGCCAAATAGAACGACCATTCGATCCCTAGCGTCCATGCAGGTCCGATGATCGAATACATGCTCCACGGCTGCATTTGATGCAGCATGAGCAAATGAAGCCCGATATCTGCCCAACCTCGAGCGCTGGCGAAATATTGACGCTCGATCAGGACCAGCACCAGCAATAGCGCCAAGTAGTACGCGGGGAGAATCCTCGTCATCCGCCTTCTAACGAAGTGCAGCGGCTCAAACGTGGAAGGTCGAAGTACGGCGTTGGCAATGAAAAACCCGCTCAATACGTAGAACAAGTCAACACCAACCCAAAGATTCAACACGAGCTTTTCCGCAAAGCCCGAAGCTCCGAACGCTGAAGTATTGGGCCAGAGCTGCCGGATGTACTCCTGCAGATGGCACATCAGAACCAGGGCAATGGCCAAGCCTCGCAAGCCGTCAAGCACCTCGATGCGGGGCGCCAGTGCATTTGCCGACTCGCTGACGTCACGACGCCCTGGCGCATTCCTCGGAAGAGTCAGTGCTTTGCCCATTTGCTTTGGATACGTCTTGAAGATCTGGTCATGATGAAACGGCCTCACGGAAATTAGGAACTTGAGCGATCACCACCAAAAAGATAAGACAGCCCTGCATGACCCTAGCGAGTCGGTGGTAGTGCGGATCGCCCGAGACCGTTCCGCAACCGAGCGCAGGGAGCTATGCATGCCCCCCTTGAAGGTGCAAACGCGATGAATCGAGGGTATCGCGAATTTAGTCGATAACATCAGCCGACCAAGCGCCGCCGCCGTGACAAACGCAGCGCGCAGCACCTCATTGACGAGGGCGAAAATGCCAGGCCGCGCTAACCGACTTGCTCGTTTGCACCGCGACGCTCAAGCAACTTCAAAATCTGTGACGACGCGCGAATCCGACGGCAGCGCGGCTTGCTCGGCCGTCATCTATCGCCAGTGGCTGGGCTATTGGCTACAAAATCTGCCTTGCGCTGCCTCCCTGGCCTCGCCCGCGCTTCCCGCCAGAGTTTTGAACACATTGCCTAGTCGGTTGATAATTACGGGTTAGGCCGCCGAAACCGCATCCTCGCGCCGCGCCATTTCAATTCGCGTGCACTCCAGAGCACCCGCACATATTTAGACCAATATCTCCATGTCCAACCAGAATTTCCTAGAAGAAACCAGGCGGAGACGCACGTTTGCCATCATCTCTCACCCCGACGCCGGCAAGACCACGCTGACTGAGAAGCTGCTGCTATTCTCCGGCGCAATTCAGATCGCAGGCAGCGTGAAGGCACGCAAGGCCAGCCGCCACGCGACCAGCGACTGGATGGAGATTGAAAAGCAGCGCGGCATTTCCGTGGCATCTTCCGTGATGCAGATGGTCTACCGCGACCACGTGATCAACCTGCTGGACACCCCGGGACACAAAGACTTCTCGGAAGACACTTACCGCGTGCTCACCGCCGTGGACTCGGCCCTGATGGTGATTGACGCTGCCAACGGCGTGGAAGCCCAGACACGCAGACTGATCGAAGTTTGCCGCCAGCGCGACACCCCGATCATCACCTTCGTCAACAAGATGGACCGCGAAGTGCGTGACCCGCTCGACATCATGGATGAGGTGGAGCGCGAGCTGGGTATGCCATGCTGCCCAATCACCTGGCCCGTAGGTCAGGGCAAGAATTTTGGCGGCATCATCAACCTGCGCTCAAAAAGCATGACCGTGTTCCAGTCAGGCAGTGAAAAGCGCCCGCAGGATTTTGAAGTCATCCCGTTGAGCGACACCGACAAGCTGCGCGCTCGCTTCGGGCAGGCTTTCGATGAAGCGCTGGAAAGCATGGAACTGGCCGTGGGCGCCTCGGCCGAGTGGGATCATGAAGCTTTCCTGGCCGGCAAGCTGACGCCCGTGTTCTTCGGTTCCGGTGTGAACAACTTCGGGGTCATGGAAGTGCTGGACGCGGTGGTAGACATGTCTCCTTCGCCTGGCCCACGCAAGAGCACACTGATGGTGAACAAGCAGCCGGTGGAGAAAATCATTCATCCGGAAGATGAAGGCTTCTCCGGCGTGGTGTTCAAGGTGCAGGCCAACATGGATGCCAACCACCGGGACCGGATCGCCTTCGTGCGTGTCGCTTCTGGCAAGTACACGCCTGGCATGAAGATGAAGGTGCAACGCACGGGCAAAGAGCTACGCCCCACCAGCGTGGTCACCTTCATGAGTCAGCGCCGCGAAGCGGTAGAAGAAGCCTATGCTGGCGACATCATTGGTTTCACCACGCACGGCGGCGTGCAACTGGGTGACACCATTACCGATGGCGCGAACCTGCAGTTCACAGGGCTGCCCTTCTTTGCACCCGAGATGTTCATGACCGTGGTGCTGAGGAACCCGCTGCGCACCAAGCAATTGCAACAGGGACTGATGCAACTGGGCGAAGAAGGCGCCATTCAGGTTTTCAAACCCGAAGCCGGTGGCAACATGCTGCTCGGCGCCGTGGGGCAATTGCAGTTTGAAGTGGTGCAGCACCGCCTGAACGCTGAGTACGACTGCGACATTCGCCTGGAGGGCTGCCAATACACCGGCGCGCGCTGGATCACGGCCGATACTCCTGCGGAACTGCGCGAATTTGAGAACGCCTACCCGCTTCGCATGGCCCGGGATGCGGCAGACACACTGGCTTATTTGTGCACCAGCCCCTACGATGTGCGGCTGGCGCAGGAGCGGTTCCCAAAGATACATTTTCATCCGCTGCGGGAACATGCGGGACTTGCCCTTCAATCTGGGCAATGATCGCAAAAGCTCTCATACGGTATGAATGCGCTTTCTGCACAAAACGCACCTGCCCATCAGGCCAATAATTTCGACGCCATACGCATGGTGGCGGCCTTATCGGTTCTGATCAGCCACCACTTTGCCTTACTGGGACAGTTCGAGCCGTCCGTGCTCCAGATCAACACGCTGGGTGGTTTTGCAGTACTGATATTCTTTGCGATCAGCGGTTATTTGGTCACGGCAAGTTGGTATAACGACCCTAACCTGCTTCGTTTCGCCCAACGCCGCGCATTGCGCATATTTCCCGCTTACATCGCTGTCATCATACTGACGGCGTATGTACTGGGATCATTTCTGACAAGCCTCCCTCTCGGAGATTATCTTTCCCACAAGCTGACTTTTGCGTATCTCTCCAATATTTGGATGGGATTAATTTCAGCCCTACCTGGTGTTTTCGAAAAAAATCCATATCCAGTCGCGGTGAATGGTTCCCTCTGGACAATTCCCTATGAAATCAAATGCTATATAGCGCTGGCATGCGCCGCCGCCGTCGGACTCCTTCGCCGACGCCTGCTGTGGCTGTCTCTCATTACTATTACACTCCTTTGGTACCAAATCCGATTCGGACCTGATTTTCACCAAGATTGGAAACATTTTCGGGAAATGGCTGCCTACTTTTTGGCAGGTTCCGCCGTATTCACACTCCAGCCACTATGGAGCAAAAGGCCTGCGCTCTACCTTGGACTGCTTATCGTAGCAGGACTGAGCCTCTGGCACTCCGGACTTAGATACATATCATTCCTTCTGGTAGTACCTTACGCCGTTATATACCTAGGCACGCGATCCACACCAATTTTGCGTGGATTCGGTCGTTGGGGAGATCCGTCTTACGGCATCTATTTGATTGCATTTCCAACGCAGCAAACGATTATTCATTTTCTTTGGCCCTCTGTAGGTTCGGCAGGTATCCTGGCGCTTTCCATTTTGGTGACCACAATACTCGCCTATGCGTCATGGCATGGCCTGGAAAAAGTAGCCATGAAATTCAAGCCGCGTAGACCTTCGGAGCAAAGAGGGGTCAGTGCACCCAAATTTCTGATGCGTTTTCTGGAAAACGGGTCTTATCGCTTCGCTTTTCTACTGCTCCTGCTAGGAGCCTGTTACATCACTTGGCTCATCGCATGCTGGCCTGGTGTGCTGGGTCAAGACAGTCTTGCCACCATGCTCGAGGTAGAGACAAACCGGGAAGCTCAAGCGGGTAAGCCTGCATTCTGGTACTTGTACAACCTGCTGCTCTATGGGCCCTGGCGCTTGGTTGAAGTTCCCATCCTGGTTCAATCACTCATCAGCGTCATCGTTTCCGCGCGCATTCTGAGCTGGATGCTCGAGCAAAGACACTTCAAGAGTTTTTGGTACTGCCTGTTTTTCGTAGCGCTAGCCCCTAGCGTCCTATATTATTCGGCGGCACTTTACTCAGACGGCATTTACACGATGTCGATGATGGGCATGCTGTTCGAAGTATGGATCTGCTACCGAGCCCGGCGTATTAATTCCGTTTCTGCGATCATGCTTGCAATAACACTGCCATTCGCACTTTTTGCACGCCCCAACGGACTCATCAATGCGGTTGCCCTGATAGCACTATTTTTTGCGCTGCCTAAACTTGATCGCTGGAAACTCGTCGGTATGGCGCTGCCTTGGCTATTGGTCGCACTTTATGCAAACTCTCAATTCAAGCATCGCGCGCCCATAGGCTCGATCTTTCCTCTTGCTCTTTATGAAACGGTGGGCTTCATGGAGCACCGTCCGATGGGCCTCTGGGAACACAACAAGCCCCGGATATCGCCAAAATCCGTCGAGGCATTGACTTCTAATGGAAAAACATTGGAGCACATCTCCAAGTTTTATGATCATTATTACTGGGATCCACTGATCTTCAACCCAGCCGGCCCAGCTCTTCTCTACCTCTCCAAGGAAGCAAAAACCACAATTATCCGGGAGTTTTTCAAGTACAACCTTTGGCATAATTTTCCAGCTTTCGCGGCCAGCAGAGTAAATATTTTCCTATACTCTGCGTTGGCAAACGGGGAATTCCGCCACCAGACTCAGCGCAATATATCTTGTCGCAAACGAAGTCACAGTCGCAAGAGAAATTCAGAAGTTCTTGGCCGCACAAGAAACTCATGCTTTGGTATAACTTCGCATTTGAGCATCGCGCCTTGTTCTGGGCACCTTGGCTTGGACTTTTTCTGATCGTGGCCGCTAGCGCCCGTGCATCGCGGGCACGCGACCGTAGCGGGCTTGTGGTGTGCAGCGTCTTCGTCTTGCAGTTGGCTGCAGTTTTCTTTTTCTCTATTGCTGGGGAGTATCGATATTTGCTCTCCTTCTTTACTGCACCGCTTGTACTCCTTCCTGTTTACCTTCATTCCAGAACCAGCGATGATTCCCAGAGCAAGCTACGCGCAGACGGCTGAAAATTCTCTGAAATTCTCTCACCTGACACTATCGGCACATCTGCCTGGGCACCCTTCATGACCCCGCTGATCACCACCATCACTGTCCTCTGCGTTCTGGGCATTTCGCTTGGGCAGTTGCTTTTCAAGAAAGCAGCGCAATCCATCGTTGATGCCAGCAGTTGGCATCAATGGGTATTCAATGGGTGGCTAATCACGGCCCTGGCCCTTTACGGAATCACCACGCTGGTGTGGATCTGGGTGCTGCGCCATGCGCCGCTCCATATTGCCTACCCTTTCATGGGACTGGCGTTTTTGATCGTTCCGGTCCTTGGGTGGATGATGTTGGGTGAAGCACTGAATTGGCAGACCCTGGCGGGGGGTGCACTGATTCTTGCGGGGGTGACCTTGGCATCCATTGGGGGGCATAGCTGATATGAATCCGCATCTTGCCGTTGCCATTCCCTGCTACAAGGTCCGCGCCCATATTTTGGGGGTGATCGCCGCCATTCCGCCTGCGGTTCAGCGCATCTATGTGGTGGACGACAAATGCCCGCAAGACAGCGGCGCGCTGGTGCAGAGTGAATGTGATGACCCTCGCGTGCGCGTGATCTTTCACGAGCAGAACCAAGGGGTAGGTGGCGCCATTGCCACGGCTTACCGGGCTGCGCTGGAGGAAGACGTGGACATCGTCATCAAGGTAGACGGCGATGGCCAGATGGACCCTTCCCTGATCCCGCATTTTGTGCGGCCCATTGCACGAGGCAAAGCTGATTACACCAAAGGTAACCGGTTCTACCGCCCAGAATCGCTCAAGGGCATGCCACCGGTCCGGCTGTTCGGGAATGCGGCGCTCTCCTTCATCAACAAGCTGAGCACGGGCTACTGGTCTGTCATGGACCCAACCAACGGCTATACGGCAATACACACCAGCGTGCTGCGCGAATTGCCTCTGCACAAACTTGAAAAGCGCTATTTTTTTGAGACCGACATGCTGTACCACCTGAACACGGTGCGTGCCGTGGTGCGCGATGTCCCTATGGATTCCGTGTATGCCGACGAGGAATCGAGCCTGAAGGTTTCCAAAGTGCTGCCGGAATTCATGGTCAAGCACGTGACCCGGTTCTTTAAGCGCTACGTGTACCTTTACCTGCTGCGCGACTTCAACCTGGGCAGCCTTTACAGCCTGCTCGGTGTGCTGTTGTGCCTGATCGGCGGGATATTTGGCCTGACGCACTGGGCCCTGAGCGATGCAACGGGCGAACCTGCCACCAGCGGCACCGTCATGCTGGCGGCTCTGCCCTTGATCATCGGCATTCAGTTTCTCATTGCGTTCCTGCACCACGACGTGGAGCACGTGCCGACCGAACCACTCTCGATTGATCTGGCGGACGAATCCTGATGACAGGCCTGGCTCCTCTGATCCAGCGGCCGCGGGGAGTGTGGCGCGACATTGTGGGTGTTTTTACCGACATCGATGACACCCTCACCTGCGATGGCGCCATTGCCCCCGTGGCATTGGAATCACTTGGCAGCTTGAAGCAAGCCGGGTTGCACGTGATCCCGATCACCGGAAGGCCCGTCGGCTGGAGCGAGCCGTTTGCACAGAGCTGGCCGGTGGACGCGATCGTGGCAGAAAATGGTTCGGTGGCACTCCTCAAAGACGGCAAGCGTTACCAAGCGGATGCCGCCATGCGTGCCGCCAACTTTGCCCGCTTGCAAGAAGTGGCAGCCTGCGTGCTGCGTGAGGTGCCGGGCACGATGCTCGCGCAGGACTCTTCCGGGCGAGAAACGGATATTGCGATCGACCACAGCGAGTTCGCGCATTTGAACGCGGCACAGATTGCTCAGGTAGTGGAGATCATGCGCCGAGAGGGTCTCAATGCCAGTGTCAGCAGCATTCATGTGAATGGCTGGATCGGCGGGCACGACAAATGGCTAGGTGCCCGCTGGATCACCCAAGTGCTTTTTGGCCGGGATCTGGCCTCTGAAACGCGACGCTGGGTCTATGTGGGAGACTCAACCAATGACCAAGTGATGTTCCAGCACATGAGGCACAGTGTCGGTGTGGCCAACATCAGGCGTTTTGAAGCAGAGTTGGTGCACAAACCTGATTATGTGACGCAAAGGGAGCGCGGAGCAGGGTTTGCTGAGGTCGCGCAAGCCATATTGATGGATCGAACGGCGTGAAGTGAGCAAGACGGGGGCTTCGTTCACACTTTAAGTATGGGACCGGGATACTCTCTGATTCGCTCATCAACCGCCAGAAGAATGACGCGATACACCATGGCTTGAGCAATCATCAGTGGATCGAAAGTGTCTTTTTGAACTGTCGGCGGACTATCTACCGATAGGGCATGTTCGTTTGCGGTAGGCACCAATGATGCGTCACATCACGGTACACACGAGTTTATCGGCGCCCCTTGGTGGACGCGGTATATCCTGGGTCGAGGTTCAAGCTCGGAACTAGCGACCAACTCAAGGGCTGCAGGACATTTCTCGGCCAACTGCAACAACGTTTCGGAGTACGGACCGAACCCCCAATCGCCTGCTGTCAGGGCATATTCGATTTCATACTCACGCAAATATCGAAGCAGAGAATTCATCAATGATTCATCACCTGCGGGATCCAGCCTACTAATATCGACTCGGTTGAAGAGCATGCCATATTGATAATTACTGGTGGTAAACACCTTGCGTTTTGAAGACACCATATCTTCGTAGATCGGCAATGCATCGTCACCAAATTGTGCCGAGAACATTAACTTATTTCCGTCTCGCAGGGCTGTGGCATTCAAAGACCATGCCGTACCCACCGCTAGGCATACAACAAAAATTCCCAGGACCAAAGATACAGCACGCGTTTCAAATTTATCGGTGATCGCAGGAAACTGGATCTCCTGCGCCGCGTCCCGACCTCTAGCGTGCAAAACGCTAATAGCAAGGTAGACGGCCATCAAAATAACATGCATTCCATGCCGCTTTTCGTAAGATCCAATGATGAACCAGATTGCGAGGAATGGCGCTATGGCAAAGATCCATAAAAATCTACCCCGACTCGTCGACAACGCAATCCCTGTGGAAACAACCAAGAGAACGCCTAGGAAGGCATCGTTCAAAATGTATTTGCTGAAGGCATAAAAACCGGATGCGAGATACCCTCCATTTTTCTCAGCAATGGCCAGCACCCCTTGATTGTTGGAAAAATCCGGCGCAATAAAAACAGGCCAGATCGCGGCCAGTATGGCAGTCACTCCCCCGAAAATAATCGTGATCGCAGGCCAGCGCCAGCGCCAAACACCAAAAAGCGCTATGACCGGGAGTGATAGGCCCACCCATACCAAGCCGGGTTGCTTAGTCAGGGCCGCAAGCAACCCACAAGCGCAAGCGATAATCCAGGGCTGCAGGGCATATGGTGAATTAGCATACTGCAACACCAGTGCGAAGCTCGTAAACATGAGTGCACTAGAAAGAGGGTCAGCATAACCCCAGAGCAAAATATTACTAACACTGCCAAGTGCCGCCAGAGCGAGGAGCAGGCTAACCCATTGAATCTTTGCAGATTTACCCCTTCGATGGCATTGATCAAAAAAATCAAAGCGATCAATATCGCTGGCACCCCGCATAAAAGTTTTGCCCAGAAATGCGAGATGTGAGATTCTTGCGCGAAAAATACCGCACTAAGCACATAGGGAAAAAACTGAGGATATGCCGCCTGTGTATAGTAAAAATCAGCCGGCATCCCTAGATAATGCTGGACAGCCCACATACTCCAACTATAAATCTCATCGTGACGCACAAATCCCGTTCGAGTAGATTTTATAGCTGCATGAACCAACCAAACCAGCACAAACCCCATCCACATTCGGGATGGCCATGAGGCACTTCGCCCCCATGACAATTGCATCAACTTCGCTAGAGCCAATGCGATGCAAAAAGCAACCATAACCCAGACGAAAGAAAATACAAATGTTGGCAACGGTAAATGTGCTCCAATTAAAGCAAACGCACCATTGAGAGCAATCAGTAACAAACTAATTGCGGAAATTTCAGTCACCGTCACCTTCAACCAGAACTCTTCGCCTACTTTTTTCATAAGTCCCCTTGCAGCTGCATAAATACGAATTGTGCTTGACAAGCATCAGTCCACACGAGAGCCAAAGCACGAGCGTTATCTTTCGCGCTCCTCTGAAGTACATTTATGCAACACTGTCGATAAAAATTCAGACCATCTACTGAATGACGCCAAGTGCGACTGGGCCGACGCCTCCCGTGTGCGGCCAAACTTTTCCGCTTGCAGGAAGTCGCACTCTGCGCTCCGCGAGAGGAGCGGGGCGCCCGAGCGATGACCCAGCGATCTGGCCACAGATACGGAACGCTAGGTCTATGTGGGTGACTCAACCAATATCCAAGTGATGTTTCAGCACATGAGGCACAGTATCGGCGTGGCCAACGTCAGGCGTTTTGAAGCAGAGTGTGGTACACAAACCTGATTATGTGACGCAAAGTGAGCGCGGAGCAGGGTCTGCAGAGGTGGCGCAAGCCATACTAAGAGATCGAGCGGCTTGAGGAGAAGAATGCGGAGAGCCTCGTTCACACTTTACGTATGGGACCGGGATACTCTCCGACACGCTCGTCAGCCGTCAGGAGAGTGATGCCCTCCACCATGGCTTGGGAAATCAGCAGGCGATCGAACGGGTCTTTATGGATTGGCGGAAGACCATCTACCGAAACGGCATGTTCGCTTGTAATGGTCAGTTCTTCGTAGCCGTTGTCCAGTAGCGCCCTTCGCAAAACGCGCGGATCTACCTGGAAATCATCTCGTCCAAGGCCTTTTTTGATAGTAATTTCCCATAGGCTTGCAGGACTGAACAGCAACGTATTTTCAGAATCAAGGATAAGACTTCGCGCAACCTTCGGCAAACGCGGAGAGCCCTCGGCCGCCCATAAGAGAATGTGGGTGTCGAGCAGTAGCTTCATTCGCCACCGAAAAACATAGTGTTGATTTCAGACTCGCCCATGCGATCGAAATCGTCAGGCACCTTGATATGCCCAGACAGAAACCCCAGGCGACGCACTTTGTCTCCCGTCGGTGCACTAATTGGCGACACCTTCACCATAGGCTTGCCCGCTTTGGCAATGATGAATGACTCGCCATGCGCGGCACGATCGATCAGACGTGACAGATGCGTCTTGGCTTGATGAATATTGACCGTTTCCATGACGATGCCTAATTGAACTAGCTTAGTTTAGTCCACTTTGACGAGAGCAGTTAGCGCGAGTTCCCTCGCTGTCAACCGATTGCGGCAAATTCCCTGTGTCACACACCGAGAAAGTCGCCATGGAGGGCGCTATCAGAGTTCAAGGAGCATCATCCACCCGCTCCAACTCCAGTCGCCGATTCAGCACCATGGCGTAGCACCCACGCCGAGTTTTTCTATTTGCAGCGGGCCTCCCCACTCGGCGAGACGACGCTGCAGCAACAGAAGACGAACGCCCAGGTTGTCCTGCACCTCGGGCAAGCCCAGGGAGTCGCCAGCAAGGCGCAGCTCCCGCGTGGTGAAGCTGCTGCGGCCACTGACATGGGCATCGTGGGCGATTTTCCACAAGATGGCGCCGGCCACGCCTTTGATTAGGTATTGGCCATCAATGAACACAGTGCCATCGCGCGCGAAGTACCGCAGCCTCAGGGGCGGCCCTTCTGGGCGCGGAAGGGGTGTCCCCACTGCCGGCGCGGTGGGCACCTCCAGTTCAGCGCCTTGCAAGGTGACCAGCGCCTGCGCGAGTTGTGCGCACAGCATGGCAAGGGCATCCTCGTCGTCGTAGCCAAAAAACTGGTCGCTCTCGCTCTCGACCAGCAACACCCCCACTGAACGCCCACGCGCACGCAAGGGGACGGCCAGCTGGCTGCAGGGTGTGGACAAACCAGGCAAGGCGATGGGCTCGCGCTGCGCAGCATCTGTGAGCATGTGATGCTCACGCGCCACGGCATGCAGCATGCGCCCATACCTGTACATACGTGCCATGTGCCCGATGCGCAGGGCGACGCCTTCACGTACGGCAACGCCAGCAAGCCCAGCCTCTTCCAGAGGCAATTCCGCTCCGATACCTGCTTCCGCATAACCCATGCTGGCCAGCGCATACAAGCTGTGACGGTGTTCATCCAGGAGCCACAGGATGGCGTGGCGCACCCCGAGATCGTCGCGCAAGCCATCCATGGCCAGCTGCGGCAATGCCGCCAGCTCGTTGCAATCAGCCAGGCGCGCGGACACGGCACGCGCACCCGCAGCGAGGTCACAGCGCGGAGCCAGTGTAGGCAACTGGGCCCCCTGTTGATTTGTTTCGATGTCCAGAACTTCGTACACATCGGCACCACGCAGGCGAAACACGTTTTCCATTCGCGTGTGTGCCGCTATACCCGCCAGTTTCGCACGCAGCCTTTCAAAGATGGGGCCCGAGGTTTCAGTCCGCAGATACCGCAGACGCATCACGAGGTTAGCCCCTGTGACGGGGTCTTCCACCATTAAACAAGCGCGCCGCGTGGCCATGATGTTGTCGCGACTGCGGTTAAAGAACTGGAAAGTCAGGGCGACATGGTGGGCGTCCACGTATTCCACATGCGAGAGCAAGTTCACGTGAGGCACGCCGTCCAGGGAGGCGCTGCCCAGGGTGGGCGGAATTCCGCCATCGAGAATCCGGCGTATCCCGTGCAGCGTCAGCGCGGTCATGCAATCGGCTCCAATGCCACCGGTTGCCCTGCATCGGGGCCGGGCGTTTGATCCCAAGCGCCAGATATTGTGAATCGCGCCGCCAGCAGATCCTGTAATTCGACCCCGTACCAATTTTCCACAAAGACATCGCCACGAAATCCGTCGATCTCGGAAATTTCCCTTGCGAGCGTTTCACCGCTCTGGCGCAGCAGCTCCATATGCTCAGGCAACGCTGGCGCGACCTGGGCGTCGCGGCCTTTGAGGTGCAAGGTCCGGTTGGTGCGGGGTGACGTGATGAGCAAAGCCACTTGAGCGGTTTCTTCCACTGCCTCCGCCACGCGCGGTGCCGTGCGTCCGGAAAACAGCACCAGCATCCGCCCATCCGGCAGGGTGTCTGCAGCGAGGGCCCGACATACATGGGGCTGCCCGGCCATGTCGCACCCAGCCAGTCGAAGTGATGGCATCTGGGGTAGATGGAGGCGCCACTCGGCAGGCAAGGCAAACATGGGTTCTGCTCGTGAACTGAGCGAGACGAATGATACCGCCAGCACACCACGATGGAGCACAGCCATTCTTAAGCACGATTTACCTGAAGCTTAACGATTTTTTAGCTTCACTAGTGGCCGGGAATTTCTACATTTCATCAGCGCGCCAATTTTCCTCTCTTGTCGTGCTTAAGGAACCTTTCTGAACCATCGGAGACACTGCTATGAGCCCCTCTCTCAGCGACACCACTTTGACAGCACCACGGTATGACATTTACGCCGGCATTCATAAAGCCCTGCGCTCAATGATGAACGACACACTTTTTTCCGTGGGCCGTGTTGACACCAACGATGCAAACGATATGCACGAAACGTGCGAGCGCGTTCTCGAACTCACCGAGATCCTGACCAGACACTTGAAACACGAGAACGAATTCATTCACCCCGCCATGGAGCAAGGCCACCTAGGTTCCAGCCTGCGGATCGCGGAAGAGCACGTTCAGCACCAAACCGCGATCAGTGGATTGCGCGAGGCCGTGAGCCGTCTGGCAACGGCCGACTCCGCCCTGGCGAAACGCCGCGCCGCGCATGCGCTGTATCACGATCTTTCTCTATTCGTGGCGGAAAACTTTGACCACATGCATGAGGAAGAAGCTAAGCACAACGCAGCGCTGTGGGCCAGTTATAGCGACGCTGAGCTGATGGCTATGGAAGGCAAAATTGTGGCGTCCATCCCGCTAGCGGTGAATCTGACGATCATGCGCTGGATGATTCCGGCGCTTTCCCCGGGGGAACGTGCTGATCTGCTGACAGGGATGCGTGCATCCGCCCCCGCGCCCGCCTTTGCCGCTGTGCTGGATGCGGTTCGGCCGCACTTGAGTGCACTGGATTGGTCAAAACTGATGCTGGCTCTTGAGCCTGAACGGATGGCCGCGTGAGTCGCTCGACGGTCTGGCTTTCTTGGCAGCCTGTCCGAATGCGGAGGCTGCTGATGCCAAGCTGGAGCTTGGCGGCCCCAGGGGGCGGTCGGCGCGTCAGGTCATTTCTGATGGAGGATCACGACTGCACGGCGGCCTCTCTGCCACCCAGCACTTTCCAGAGCGTCACACGGTTGACCTGCTCGGCCAGACGAAGGGTGAGCAAGGTCTGCTGGGCGGCGTACAGGCTGCGCTGGGCGTCCAGCACGGTCAGGTAGTTGTCCACGCCTGCCTGGAAGCGGGCCTCGGAAAGATCGAAGGCTTTCTGCGTAGCCTGAACCATGGCTTCCTGGGCGCGCAAGCGCTCTGCCCACTGCGCACGGTCGGCCAGAACATCTGCCACTTCCTTGAAAGCGGTTTGCACGGCTTTGTCGTACTGTGCCAGCGCAATTCGCTGATTGGATTCGGCCACTTCCACGCCGGCACGCAAGCGCCCGGAGTCAAAAATGGGTAACCGGATTTGCGGAACAAAGCTCCAGGTCGAGTTGCCGCTTCCGAACAAGCCACTCAGCTCGTTGCTGCCCGTTCCCACGCTGCTGGTCAGCGAGATGGTGGGGAACATGGCCGCGCGCGCAGCGCCACATTGGCGTTCATGGCGCGCAAGTTGCGCTCTGAAGCCTGAAGATCCGGGCGCTCGAGCAGCAAGGTGGAGGGCAGGCTTTCAGGCACGGGCAACAAAGTGGTTGCCTCGCCTCCGCGCATGGTCAGAGTGCTCCGGGTAGGCAACAGCGATTCGGACACCGGACCGCCTGTCAGCAATTGCAGGGCATTGCGGCTGCGCTCCACCTGAGAGGTGAAGGCGGCGACATCGCCACGCGCGGTCTCGACGGTCGACAGATTTTGTGCCAGCACCAGGCCTGAAGTGGAGCCGATGTCGAAGATGCGCTTGGTCAGCTCATAGGACTTTTCCCGAGCAGCCAAGGTGTCCTTCGCCAGCTGCAAGCGCGCCAGGTCGGCAGCCAGTGTGAGCCACGCATTGCTAACCTCAGCCACCAGGGCGATCTGCACATTGGCTTGATTGCTCTCGGATTGCAGGAAGGCCTGCAAGGCTGCCTCATTGAGGCTGCGCACCCGGCCCCAGAAATCGATCTCGTAACTGGTAAAGCCCAGCTGCGCGGTGTATTGGCTGGCAATGTTGGCCCGACCGGAACTGCTGAGATCCTCTGCGGTGCGGGTGCGCGAACCCTGGGCTTGAGTGTTCACGGTGGGCAGCAGATCAGCACGCGTAATGCCGTACTGCGCGCGCGCCTTCTCTATGTTTTCAATAGCCACGCGCAGGTCGCGGTTGTGGCTGATAGCCAGCGCCACCACTTGTCGCAGCTGGGCGTCGCGAATCCACCTCTGGGCCTGCGCGAAGACCAGACCGGCTTCGTTGGCAACCATGGGAGTACCTGCTTGCGCAGAGATGGTGTCTGGCACCGCGAGTGGAGGCTGCTCATACTTGGGCGCCACGTTGCACGCGGAAAGAAAGCCCGCCATCAGTGCGGCCGCCACTGTGATGGGCCGAAGGGTCAAGTATCTTTTCATGCCGCAGGGATCTGAGTGGGGGTGGCTTGGGCAACGCTGTCGCTTTCAACGCGCGAGGTGCGGCTCTTGAACCAACTGCGCACCAGCAGGAAGAACACAGGTACCAGGAAGAGGCCCAGCACCGTGGAAGCCGCCATGCCACCCAACACGGCAGTGCCTATGGCGTTACGACCACCCGCGCCGGCACCGGTACCCACCGCCAGAGGCAGCACGCCAAAACCAAATGCCAGGGAAGTCATCAGGATAGGACGCAACCGAATACGAACGGCCTGCACCGTGGCCTCGAAAATGTCCTTGCCGCGCTCTTGCAACTGCACCGCAAATTCCACGATCAGGATGGCGTTCTTGGAGGCCAGGCCCACCGTCGTCAGCAGTCCAACCTGGAAATAGACGTCGTTCGTCAGCCCGCGGGTGTAGGTCGCCAGCAGGGCACCGACCACACCGAGAGGCACGGCCAGCATGACCGATAACGGCACCGTCCAGCTCTCATACAAGGCGGCCAGACACAGGAAAACGAACAAGATCGAAATGGCGTAAAGCAAGGGTGCTTGCGCGCCGGACTGTCGTTCTTGCAGCGATGCGCCCGTCCACTCGAAGCCAATGCCGTTGGGCATGTCCTTGAGGATGTCTTCCACAATCTGCATGGCCAGCCCGGAGCTCACGCCTGGGGCTGCATTGCCCACCATTTCATATGCAGGCGCGCCGTTGTATCGCAATAGCTGGGGTGAGCCGTAGTCCCAGTAGGTGCTGGAGAAGGCGCTGAAGGGCACCATTTCGCCATTTTTGTTGCGCACCGTCCATTTGCCAATGTCTTGCGGCAGCATGCGGTGCGGCGCATCACCCTGGATGTATACGCGCTTGACGCGGCTGTTGTTCAGGAAGTCATTCACGTACGTGCCGCCCATGGCGCTGGAGAGCACGCTGTTGATGTCTGCGTAGGACAGGTTCAGCGCAGCGGCTTTCCGGTCGTCAATGGCCAGCCTCAACTCGGAAGCATCGTCCAGGTTCGTGGTGCGCAGGCCGGTGAGTTCTGGGCGCTTGCGAGCCTCGGCCAGGAATTTATCCTTGGCAGCCAGCAAAGCCTCGTGCCCCAGGCCATTCAGGTCCTTGAGCATGAAGTTGAAGCCGGCCGTCGCGCCCAGGCCGCGCACGGCAGGGGGCATGTTCACGAAGATGCGGGCGTCCCGAATCGCCCCCATGTCGCGCGTCGCCTTGTGCGCGATGGCGGCGGCTGCCTGCTCAGGACGCGTGCGCTGATCCCAAGGCTTGAGACGCACAAACCCACGCGCCGAGCTCTGGTCGCCACTCAAACCTGACACCTGGTTGAAGCTGATCACATCTGGCTGCTTGGAGAAGTATTCGCGGACCTCATCCAGGACTTCCTGCAGGCGGGCGTCCGCCGCACCCGCAGGCAGGTTGACGTTGACCGTGATGTACCCTTGATCTTCCACTGGCAGGAACGAGGTCGGCAAGCGGCTGACCAGCAGCCACACCGCTGCCAGGACCGCCAGGAACACCAGCATCATGCGTTTGGCACGATGAAGCTCCCAGCGCACCCCCTCTGATAGCGGTCTGCCGTGGCATCGAAGCCGCGGTTGAACCAGCGGAAAAATCGGTCATTCAGGCCCAGGAGGCCACGACGCGGGGCAGCATGCGGGTCCATGTGCGCCGGCGGCTTCAAAATGGTGGCGCACAGCGCGGGCGTGAGAGTAAGCGCCACGAACACCGAAAACGCCATGGCCGCCACGATGGTGATCGAGAACTGACGATAGATGACCCCCGTGGATCCGCCAAAGAAAGCCATGGGAACGAACACGGCAGAAAGCGTCACGCCAATACCCACCAGCGCCGGTGTGATCTCCCGCATCGACTGCCTGGTGGCTTCCTTGGCCGACAGACCGGTCTCATGCATGACGCGTTCGACGTTTTCCACAACGACAATGGCGTCGTCCACCAGCAAGCCGATGGCCAGCACCATGGCGAACATGGTGAGTGTATTGATGGAGTACCCCGCGGCGGCCAAGACCCCGAAGGTACCCAGCAGCACCACGGGCACGGCGATGGCCGGGATCAGGGTGGCACGAAAGTTCTGCAGGAAGACAAACATCACGATGACCACCAGGATCATCGCCTCAGCCAACGCCGCCACCACCTCGCGAATGGAAGCGCGCACGAATGGTGTGGAGTCCGAACTGACGAAATAATTGATCTCGTTGGGAAAAAACGGTTTGAGCTCGGCCAGTTTGGCGGCCACATCGTCCGAAACCTGCATGGCGTTGGCGCCATCGGCCAACACAATGCCCATGCCGGCCCCCACCATGCCATTGAGCTTGGATTTCACAGTGAGGTTGTCGGCGCCAAGTTCCACGCGTGCCACGTCTTTGATCGTCACGATCGAGCCATCAGGTGAGGCCTTGAGCACGACATTTTCGAATTCTTCCACCGTCTGCAGCTTGGTGCGCGCGGTGATCGTGGCATTGAGCTGCTGGTTCGTCACGGCAGGCAACGCGCCCAGCTGACCGGCCGAAACCTGGGCATTCTGCGCATTGAGCGCACTGATCAGCTCGGAGGGCATCAATGCGTATTTTTGCATCAGCGCGGGATCCATCCAGATGCGCATTGCGTAGCTGGTGCCAAATACGTTGACGTCACCCACGCCGTCGATCCGACCGATCACGTCGACCAGATTGGCGTTCAGATAGTCGCCAATATCCACCTGACTCATGGAAGGGTCGGTGGAATAGAAGCTGTAGGTCACCAGGAAATCCTGGCCACCTTTGTTCACAAACACGCCGCGGCTCTTCACGGCCTCGGGCAGGCGGTTCATGGCCGCCTGCAACTTGTTCTGAACCTGCACCTGCGCCACGTCGATGTCGGTACCTGGCGCAAAAGTGAGTGTCGTTCTGGCACGGCCCGACGCATCTGAGGTTGAACTCATGTAGAGCATGTTGTCGATGCCCTTGAGTTGTTGCTCGATGATCTGGATGACCGAGTTTTCGACAGTTTCGGCGGAGGCGCCGGTGTACTGGGCGCCAATGGTCACACGGGGTGGTGCAATATCGGGATACTGCTCAAGCGGCAGCCCTGAAATGGACAGCGCCCCCGCAAGCATGATGACGATGGCGATGACCCATGCAAAGATGGGCCTATTGATGAAGAACTGGGCCATGGAATAAGGACTCTTGGCTTATTTGTTCTCGACGGCCGCACGTAGCGCAGCCGCAGCCGCCTGAGGGTCCACTTTCTTGCCGTCCTTTGGCGCACCGCTTACCTCTACCGGCTTCACCTTGTCTCCCGGCTTGATTCGCTGGAAGCCATCTATCACCACACGCTCGCCGTCTTCCAGACCGGTCTCGACAAGCCAGTCGCTGGCAATGGCCCGGCCCAACTGCACCGGTCGCTTCTCAACGGTGCTGTCCTCCTTCACAACCAGAACGCTGGGGCGCCCCGTAAGATCGAGCGAGACGGAGCGCTGCGGCAGGAGAATGGCGTCTGGTGCCAGCGCCGTGGGCAACTTGGCTTGCACGAACATGCCGGGCATGAGCGTGCCCTCCGGGTTAGGAACCACGGCGCGCAATGTCACGGTTCCCATGGTGGGGTTGACGATCAGGCCGGAGAACCGCAGTTTGCCCTCGTGGGGGTAATTGCTTCCGTCCTCCAGGGCAATGCGCACCGAAACCTCTTCCCCTTGAAGCTTCTGGTAGCGGCCAGCGGCCAGTTCGTTCCTCAGTCTGAGCAACTCTGACGTGGTCTGCGTGAAATCGACATACATCGGGTCCATTTGCACGATGGCGGTGAGCGGCGTGGTCTGATTGGCGGTCACCAGAGCACCGGGCGTCACGTTGGACATGCTGATGCGCCCCGAAATCGGCGCTTCGATGCGGCTGTAGCGCAGGTTGATGCGGGCGGACTCCAGGTTGGCTTTGGCGACCGCGACGTCGGCAGCTGCCTGCTTGGCGGCTGCCTGACTCTCCTCAAAGGCCTGCTGGCTGATGGCCGTTATTTTTACCAGCTCCGCATTTCGACGAGCGGTCGCTTCCAGTGTGCGCTGGCTGGTTTCGACCTTGGCCAGCACGGCCTTGGCGCTGGCCTCGACAGCACTCAGACTGGCGGAATCAAGTTGATAGAGTGGCTGACCTTGCTTGACCAATGCACCCTCGGTGAAGAGGCGCTTTTGCACAATGCCGCTAACCTGGGGCCGCACTTCGGCGCTTAGGAAGGCGGCTGTTCGTCCGGGCAGGGTATCCCCCAGCAACTGGCTCTGCTTCTTCAGCACCACCACGCCTACCTGAGGGGGGAGCCTCGGCCTTGGGCGGAGGAGCCTCTTTGGAGCAGCCAGCTATCGTGATCGATGCCAGCGCCAGCGCCGCCCAAGCGCCGCCCCTCGCGGAAAAAGGGAAACTCGGGGGGATCGATTGGTCGGGTTGAACAGCATCATCGGCAATCAGGAGATCGTGAACACGTTCTTATTGTTGAGGCGAAATGTTGATGTTTTGTAAAGCAGCACGTCAAAGCCCCGATTCCGAACGAGTCCGGACCTCCACGCAGCAGCGGCCGCAACAACATTTGTTAACGATACATATATTTGACGAGGACTTGGCCCCAGCGAACGACTAGTACGATGCCCAAGTCGGAAATTTGTTCCTTTTGTTGCAAATTGAACACCATGGTTATCGTGGCGGACGCGCTAGGACCCGCGCCAGTGCCTGCCCGGTGTGGGTGCCGGCGACGACAACCTCTTCCGGTGTGCCTGCCGCCACCAGCCGCCCGCCAGCATCGCCACCTTCGGGACCGAGGTCGATGATCCAGTCTGCCTCGGCGATCAAGTCAAGGTCGTGCTCGATCACCAGCACGCTGTGACCGCCATTGACCAGCCGATGCAGCACATGGATGAGCTTTTCCACATCCTGCATGTGCAGGCCAACGGTGGGCTCGTCCAGCACATAAAGAGTGTGCGGAGCTTTTTGCCCCCTCTTGGTGACGTCATCCCGAACCTTCGACAACTCCGTGACCAACTTGATGCGCTGCGCCTCCCCGCCGGAGAGCGTGGGCGAAGGTTGACCCAGCGTCAGGTAGCCCAGGCCCACATCCTTGAGCAACTGCAGCGGATGCGCAATGTTGGGCATGCTGCTGAAGAACCCGACGGCCTCGTCCACCTCCATCTGTAGCACGTCGCCGATGGTCTTGCCTCGCCAGGTGACGGCCAGTGTTTCCGGGTTGAAGCGGGCGCCATGGCACACCTCGCACAATACCTTGACATCGGGCAGGAAGCTCATGCCAATGGTTCGCATGCCCTGTCCTTCGCATCCCGGGCAACGCCCTTCGCCCGTGTTGAAGCTGAACCGCGCAGGGCCGTAGCCGCGCGCCCGCGCCTCCAGTGTCTCGGCAAACAGCTTGCGCACGGTATCCCAGAAGCCTATGTAGGTGGCGGGGCACGAGCGGGGCGTTTTGCCGATGGGAGTCTGATCCACCTCTAGCACGCGGTCGATTTTCTCGAAGCCGCGCAGGCCCGTGCAACCAGCCAGTGCGGGTGCTTGGCCAGAGTCCATGGCTTCGCGGCCGGCTTTCGTGGCGCGTTGGCCTACCCAGGCCGCCACGTTCGCGAGCAGCACGTCGCGCGCCAGCGTCGATTTGCCGGAGCCGCTGACGCCCGTCACCGCCACCAGGCGCTGGAGCGGCATGGCCATGTCTATGTTCTGCAGGTTGTGCAGGTGTGCGCCTTGAACCCACAGCGTGCCCTCAGCAGCAGTTCCAATTTCAACTAAACGGCGGGGGTGCATGGGGTGGCGCATGGCGTCGCGCAGGTAACGGCCTGTGGCGGAGTCCGGGGCCGCCTCAAGATCCGCCGCGCTGCCCTGTGCCACCAGATGGCCACCACGCACGCCCGCGCCGGGGCCGATGTCGATCAGGTGCTCGGCCTGGCGAATGGTGTCTTCGTCGTGCTCTACAACGACCAGCGTATTGCCCTTGTCGCTCAGGGTTTGCAGGGCGTTCAACAGAATTCGGTTGTCGCGGGCGTGCAGACCAATGGTGGGCTCGTCAAGCACGTAGCACACCCCCTGCAGGTTACTGCCCAGTTGCGCGGCCAGGCGAATGCGCTGGGCTTCACCGCCGCTGAGCGTGGGGGCGCCGCGGTCCAGGGTGAGGTAGCCGAGGCCGACCTGCTCCAGAAAATCCAGGCGGCTCTTGATTTCAGGAACCAGGTCGCGGGCGATGTCGGCGTCTCGGCCAGTGAGGTGAAGGTTCTCCAGCCAGCCGCGCAGGTCGCGTACGCTGAGGTGCGCAAGGTGCGTAATACCGACGCCCTGGCTCTTTTCCCTCAACCCAGAGTTGGGAGAAGCAATTGCTTGCTGCTCGGCGTCTGGCGGCGCAGCCATCTCCAGCAGCACCGCGCGCGCCACGGGGTTCAATCGAGTCCCTTGGCAACTCGGGCAAACCACGTCGCCCACATCGTCAACTTCTGGCTCGGCAAAGGTTTGCTCACGCCCCTTCTGATCATCAGCCATGACGGAATCGTCAAGCACCTTGCGCTGTTCCTTGGTCAGCTTGACCCCGGTGCCCACGCAATCAGGGCACCATCCGTGCTTGCTGTTGTAGCTGAACAGGCGGGGATCCAACTCGGCATAGCTCGTGGAACACACCGGGCAGGCACGGGTGGTCGAAAAAGCCTCCAGGCGCCCGATGTTCGCGGTCGGGTCGCCAGCTTGCATTGCGGCGCTCAAACCATCGAGTTCGCTCAGCACATGCACCACTCCCTTTCCGTGCTCCAGCGCCCGCGCGAGTGATTCGCGCAGGAGCCCCTCCTGTGCGGGCGTGACCAGCAGGCTCATGACCGGCAATTCGATCGTGTGCTCCTTGAATCGGTCGATCCTTGGAAATCCAGTTGTGGGAAGAAACTCGCCGTCAACGCGCAAGTGGGTGAAGCCGCGCGGCCTGGCCCAGTCGGCCAGTTCGGTGTACACACCTTTGCGCCCCACCACAAGGGGCGCCAGCAGGCCAATGGTCTGATGGCGGTATCGGGTCATGATCTGCGCTGCGATGCGCTCAGGCGTCTGCGGCTGAACCGCGGCACCATCATGAATGCAGTGCTGCACCCCCAGTTTGACGTACAGCAGTCGCAGGAAATGCCACACTTCGGTGGTGGTGCCGACCGTGCTCTTTCGCCCCCGCGCGACAGGCGCTGCTCGATGGCCACCGTGGGGGGAATGCCGTACACCGCGTCTACCTCCGGCCGGCCCGCAGGCTGCACAATGCTGCGCGCATAGGCATTGAGAGATTCGAGATAACGCCGTTGCCCTTCGTTGAACAGAATATCGAAGGCCAGCGTGGACTTGCCGGAGCCAGACACCCCGGTGATCACGTTGAACTTGCCGCGCGGAATCTCCACGCTGATGTTCTTCAGGTTGTGTTCGCGGGCATGAACGATCTCGATCTGGTTTGAACGCTCAACCTTGGGCACAGGAGCTGTGTATCCAGGTACCGCTTCCTGCGCAAGCATGGTTGCGCCCGGCGCGTTGATCTGCTCATACTCGCGCAATGCGGCGCCTGTATGGGAAACGGGGTTGCGCGCCACATCAGCGGGGGTGCCTTGCGCCACCAACTCGCCGCCGGCATCACCACCCTCCGGGCCCAGGTCAATGAGCCAGTCGCTGGCTCGCATGACATCGAGGTTGTGCTCGATCACGATGAGCGAATGGCCCGCCTCAAGCAGTTTCCGGAACGCGCGCATGAGCTTGGCGATGTCGTCGAAGTGCAGTCCGGTGGTCGGCTCATCGAAGAGGAACAGAGTACCCTTGGTGGCCTTGGGCTGCTTGCTGGCCGTGGTTCCCTTGGCCGCTTCAGCGAGAAATCCCGCAAGCTTGAGCCGCTGAGCCTCGCCTCCGCTGAGCGTGGGCACCGGTTGACCAAGCTTGACGTAGTCCAGGCCCACGTCGACCAGAGGCTGCAGCACGCGGACGACTTCGCGGTCGCGTGCAAAAAGCCGAGCGGCTTCGGCCACGGTGAGGTCCAGCACATCAGCCACATTGAGGTACCTCGCATGTGGCTCACCAACAGCGTGGCGCTCTATGGCAACTTCAAGAATCTCGGGCCGATAGCGTTTGCCATCACAATCAGGGCAGCGCAGGTAGACGTCGCTGAGAAACTGCATCTCCACATGCTCGAAGCCTGAGCCGCCACAGGTGGGGCAGCGGCCATCGCCGGAATTGAAACTGAACTTGGCGGCGGTGTAGCTGCGCTGGCGCGACAGCGGTGCATCTGCAAACAAGGCTCGAATGGCGTCCCACGCGCCGACATAACTGGCCGGGTTCGAGCGCGCGGTCTTGCCGATAGGTGACTGGTCGACGAAGACCACCTCGCTCAAATAATCGGCGCCAAGAAGGCGCTCGTGCGCGCCGGGCGATTCGGTAGCCTTGCCAAAATGCCGCAGCAGCGCTGGCGCGAGGATGTCCTGGATCAGCGTAGATTTGCCGGAACCCGAGACACCGGTGACAGTCACCAGGCTTCGCAACGGAAACTCTACCGAGAGATTCTTGAGGTTGTGCTGGGTGGCGCCTTCCAGGATCAGCCTGGGAGTGTTGTCTACCACCGGGCGACCCGAACTCATGCCAATGGACTTCCGGCCGCCCAGGTAAGCACCGGTCAGCGTGTCAGCACGGCGCAGTTCGTCGGGGGTGCCGTCGAAGACGATGCGTCCACCCTGCACGCCGGGGCCCGGCCCGAAGTCGAGCACTCTGTCGGCCGCGAGCATCACGGCGGGGTCGTGCTCGACCACCACGAGGGTGTTGCCCGCATTCTTCAACCGCTGCATGGCCTGCGTGATGCGATCCATGTCGCGCGGGTGCAGACCAATGCTGGGTTCATCCAGCACGAACAAGGTATTGACCAGCGATGTTCCCAATGCCGTGGTGAGGTTGATGCGTTGCACCTCGCCTCCGCTGAGCGTGCGGCTCTGGCGATCCAGGGTAAGGTAGCCTATGCCGACGTCGCAAAGATACTTCAGGCGTGTCTGCACTTCCTCCAGAATGAGCTTGAGTGCCTGGGCGTTGGCGTTGGGCGGACTGCTTTTCGAATTCTGCAGGTTGGGTTGAGCGGAGCGAAGCCCGACATTCGGCGCTTCCACATCACCACCGAACGTGATGCCTGCTTCGCCAACCCAACCTACGAAGAATCGACGCAAACGCTCAATGGGCATCAGCATCAAGTCGTGCAGGCAAAGCCCGGGCAGGGCCTCAAGTTGCTCGCGGGACCATGCGGCACCTACGGGCAGGAAGCGCTGGCTTGGTGCCAGAACGGCATCCGCCTGGTCCTTGCTACCCACACGCCACAGCATGCTCTCCAATTCCAGCCGCGCACCACCGCAGTCTGGACAAGTGGTGTAGCTGCGGTATTTGGACAGCAGCACCCGGATGTGCATTTTGTACGCTTTGCTCTCCAGATATTTGAAGAAGCGGCGAATGCCGTACCACTGCTTATTCCAGTTGCCTTCCTTGAAGTTCGGCGTGCCTTCAATCACCCAGTCCCGCTGTTCGGGCGTGAGTTTGCTCCACGGCGTGTCGCGCGGGATGCCCGCGGTTTCGGCGTGACGCAAGAGATCGTCCTGACACTCGGACCAAGCGGGGGTCTGAATCGGCTTGATGGCCCCAGCGCGCAAGGTGAGGCGATGGTCCGGAATCACCAACCCCCAGTCAACACCAATCACGCGACCGAACCCCTGCAGCTCTCGCACGCGCCCACGGCGGAATTGAAGGAGAACATGGAAGGGATCGGCTCTCGGTAACGCAGATCGCTTTCGGGGCAATGCAGGCCGGTAGAGAAGCGCCAAAGTTCGGGCTCACCCTCTTCCCGAAGGGCATAAACGTTCAAACGCCCTGCGCCGCGATGCAGCGCCACCTCTATCGCTTCGATCACCCGTGCACTCTCGGCATTGGCGATGCGGAAGCGATCAGCCACCACGTCGAGGATCTTGTTGGTGCCCCCGCCGGATGCGGGCACCTCACGCTCAGTCTGCACTTTGGTAAAGCCGCTGGCTGATAGCCATTGTTCGATTTCCTCCCTGGTGGTGCCGCCAGGCAGCTCCACGGGGAAGGTCAGCACCAGGCGCGGATCACCTTGGGCAGCCGCGCGCTCGGCCAAGGTGGCAGCAATCGTTTCCGGCGTGTCGTGCCGCACAGGCTGCGCCGTCTGCTTGTCGAACAACTGACCCGCTCGCGCGAAAAGCAGCTTCAGATGGTCGTTCAGCTCCGTCATGGTGCCGACCGTGGAGCGCGAGCTGCGCACGGGGTTGGTCTGGTCAATGGCGATGGCCGGCGGCACGCCCTCTACCCGGTCCACCGCAGGCTTGTCCATGCGGTCCAGGAACTGACGGGCGTAGGCGCTGAAGGTTTCCACGTAGCGCCGCTGCCCTTCGGCGTAGAGCGTATCGAACACAAGGCTCGACTTGCCCGAGCCGCTGGGACCGGTAACTACCGTCAACTCGCCTGTGCGAATGTCGAGGTCAAGATTCTTCAGATTGTGCTGGCGTGCGCCGCGAATGCGGATCAGCGGAGAAGACATAAGGCGGGGTCCGGCGGGTGAAGGCCAGAAATTCTATGCTCCAGCCGTTAACCTTGCTCTAGGAGCCTGTTCTAAACGCAAAAACCGCCCGAGGGCGGTTTTTGTGCAGTGCAGAATCGGTTAATCAGATGCGTAGATGTCTACATCCTTGGTTTCGCGCACGAACAGCAGGCCGATAATGAAAGTGATGGCTGCGATCACGATCGGGTACCAGAGGCCGTAGTACATGTTCCCGTTGGAAGCCACCATGGCGAAGGAAATGGTGGGCAGCATGCCGCCGAACCACCCGTTGCCGATGTGATACGGCAAACTCATGGAGGTGTAGCGAATGCGTGTGGGGAACATTTCCACGAGCGCCGCGGCAATGGGGCCGTAGACCATGGTCACGTAGATCACGAGCAGCGTGAGGATGGCGATCATCAGCGGCTTGTTCATCTGTGCCGGGTCCGCCTTGGCGGGGTAACCGTCCGCCTTCAAGGTGTCTGCCACTTCCTTCTTGAACGCGGCGATGGCAGCGGCGCTGGTTTCGTCGAACTTGCCCCCCACCACGTTGCCGGCAGGCGCAACAATTTCCTTGTCCCCAATTTTGACCACGGCTGGGCCTGTACCGACCGCGTTTTCGTAGCTCACCGCGTTGGCTGCCAGGAAGCGCTTGGCGATGTCGCAAGAGGTGCGGAAATCGATGTCGCGCGCCACAGGGTTGCCGCCGAACGAGCACTCCGAAGGAATAGCCGTCACGATGACCTGGTTGGACGCTTGCGCTGCTGCCAATGCGGGGTTGGTGGCCTGAGTCAGCCCCTTGAAGAGCGGGAAGTAGGTGAGCACCGCCAACAGCAAACCAGCCAGGATGATGGGCTTGCGACCGATCTTGTCAGAGAGCGAGCCGAAAATCACGAAGAACGGCGTGCCAATCAGGAGCGCGATGGCGATCATGATGTTGGCGGTGGAAGGATCAACCTTCAGCACGCTCTGCAGGAAGAACAGTGCGTAGAACTGGCCCGTGTACCAGACCACCGCCTGGCCAGCCACCAGACCGAACAGCGCCAGCAGGACGATCTTCAGGTTCTTCCATTCGCCGAAGGACTCGGTCAGCGGAGCCTTGGAGGTCTTGCCCTCGGACTTCATTTTCTGGAACGCTGGAGATTCGTTCATGGTGAGGCGAATCCACACGGACACGGCCAGCAGCGCGATGGAAATCAGGAACGGAATGCGCCAGCCCCAGGCGGCGAAAGCCTCTTCACCGACGATGTTGCGCGTGAGCAAAATGACGATCAACGAGAGAAACAGGCCCAGGGTGGCTGTGGTCTGAATCCAGGAGGTGTAGGCTCCGCGCTTGCCGTGCGGCGCATGCTCAGCCACGTAAGTGGCGGCACCGCCGTACTCTCCGCCGAGCGCCAAGCCTTGCAGCATGCGCAGGATGATCAGGATGACCGGCGCCATGACGCCGATCGAGGCGTAGTTGGGCAGCAAGCCGACGACAAAGGTCGACAGGCCCATGATGAGAATGGTGACCAGGAAGGTGTACTTGCGCCCGATCATGTCGCCGAGGCGGCCGAAGAACAGTGCACCGAAGGGGCGCACAATGAAGCCGGCCGCAAAAGCGAACAACGCAAAAATGAAGGCTGAGGTTGGGTCAAGGCCCGCAAAGAACTGCTTGGCGATGATGGCCGCCAGAGAGCCGTAAAGATAGAAGTCGTACCACTCGAATACGGTGCCCAGCGAGGAGGCAAAAATAACTTTCCTCTCCTCCGCGCTCATGGGCCGTGCGGCTGTAGTTGCCATACGCTGTCTCCTATTGAAAGTCTTGGGTGAAAACGGGTTGTCGCACCGCAAATGTGAAACCAGTACCTGACTTTTTTCTGACGGCTTTCGAGTTCAACGTGAAGGCGCGCGATCGCAACCCCACTAAATCAGTGATTACCCTGACGTTATTTTTTTCGATATGAAATTTCGGCGCGGGCGGGGCTTTTTTCGTTCGGGAAAGTACCTATAAAAAATGTCCAATGGTCGGCATTACAGATGCATCCGCGACGCGACAGAACTGGTTGGATTGGTTGTGGCCACCGTGCGCCGGATCAACAGGCGGTGCATTTGATCTAACGCTGCTTGTTGGGCTTCCTTCGTCAGCCCAACCTACGGGGACGCCCTTGGAAACCTAGATCCTGGCTGGTCTGGTGCTTGTTGGGCTTCCCGCGTCAGCCCAACCTATCTGGCTGATGACTGAGCGTGCCTGGTAGGTTGGGCTGACGAAGGAAGCCCAACAGGTAGCTTATCGTTTCCCACGCTCAACTGATTCGTCACCGCCGCAGCCTCCCCAATTTTCCGGCAGCAATCCACGCGCGATGTAACCATGCAAAGTGGTATGTGGCCATGCCACAGGGCTATCAGACCAACCATGCTTCACAGGGTTGTAATGGATGTAGTCGATGTGACGCGCCAAGTCGTCTTCGTCTTTGATTTGATGCTCCCAAAATCGGCGCTGCCACAGACCGCGTTCACGTTTTAAGGCTCGGCTCGGCGCAATGGATTCGGTTTTCTCAATGCGCCGCGAGAAACCCGCTTTCAGCAGTGACCAGCGCACCGAATAGTTTGCATCGTTCTCCGGCAAACGCCAGATGGTGTGCAAGTGATCTGGCAGCACCACCATGGCCACCAGTGAAAACGGATGCGTGGCCTTTACGGAGGCCATGCTCTCTCGCAACGCGCCAATGTTCCGAACCAGGGCATCCGAGCTTCGATCCGCGAGATTGACCGTGAAGAAGTAAGTTGCGCCCTGCACTCGGGCGCGTCGGTAATACATGTATTGAGGTTTGCGCGCAGGCAAAGGGAAACTGAAAGGGGTGCATTATTTGGCACCCGTCGAGCTGTGTGTCTGTCGGCTTAACACGCCAAGCGCTGAATCTACCGCTGCTTGTTGGGCTTCCTTCGTCAGCCCAACCTACGAGGGTCATCCTGCACACCTGCATTTTGGCTCGTCTGGTGCTTTTTGGGCTTCCTGCGTCAGCCCAATTACGGGGACACTTAATCACCAGAGCTTTGTGTGTCAGCCTCACCGACAAGGTGTTCTCTTAGCATGGGTAGGGACTCGAAGCCCCAGAACAACTGACCGTCCACCATCAGGCTTGGCACACCGAAGAGGCCCGCGGAGATGGCGGACTCGGTGGCGGCTTTCAACTCGTTCTTGACTTCGTCACTCGCCGGATTGCGCAAAGGTTTCAGTTGAGCAGTGAGTTCAGCCAGCCGTGCCGGTTCGTCTGCGGAGGCACCTGTGCACCAGACATGGCGCAGAATGGTTTCGCACTGATAGCGGTTCGGAAGGCCTTGATGCCCGCATGCGATTGCGAGGCGCAAGAGTCCCAGCGGGTTAAAGGGGTGCGCGGCAGGCATCTGAAACGGAACGCCTTGCGCTTTCGCAACCCACTCCACATGGCGGAAGGTCCACTCCCGCTTGCCGGGAATCTCTGCCGGTCCAAGCTGCCCTCGATGCCTCAGCAGTGCACCGAGCAGCACGGGGCGATACACCACTTCGTAGCTGAGGCCCTCCAGCGCCAACGGCAGTTTCTCGAACGCCAGATAGGCGTAGGGCGAGATGAAATCCAGATAGAAATCAATGCGCTTCATGCCTACTCTTCTCCTTCATCGAGATCCGTCGTTCCCGCGTCGGCGTTCAACCTGCAGCCAGACGGCCCACTTCGCCGCTTCGCCGCGAGAGCCCCAGTCGCCAATTTCTTCCAGGCGCCGAAAGCAGCCTTCACACCAACCTGTGTGCGCATCGATCCGGCACACTCTGATGCATGGCGAAGGCAAGGGCTGACCATGCGTCCACGCCTGCTGCGCTTCGGCCGCAAGGGCGTCGAGGTCGTCCGTAAAAGGCGCCGTGCCGGATACCATCAGCGATACACCCGCCGCGTGAAGGTGGTCACGTGGACTCCACCACATCGGCCACGGGCGCACCGGTCAGGCGCTCCAGATCAGAAGGTGCCAGCTTGAACACGCCATGAGGGTGACCAGCAGCCGCCCAGATCTCGGTAAAGCGTGCCAGCTCGCGATCGATCAGGGTCACGGGCGGTTCGGCATGGGCTATCGGCGACACACCGCCAATGGCAAAACCCGTGCGAGCCTTGACGAACTCAGCGTCCGCTCGACCTATTTTTCCGACCAGCGCCGCCACTTTTTCTCATCGACACGCCGGTCGCCCGAGGCAATCACCAAAATAGCCGCATTGTCTTCCTTGCGACGGAAGATGATGCTCTTGGCGATCTGCCCCACGGCCACGCCAAGCGCTTCGGCTGCCTGGAGGGCGGTTCGCGCGGCGTCGTCCAGCATGACAGGCTCGTGAGGGTGGCCCGCGTCGGCCAGTGCCTGGGCCACCCGCCGAACGCCATCGGGAAGGTTGCTCGCCATCACCCGGCCCTCTTGTTCAGCACCGCCAGTGCTGCGCGGGAATTCGGCTTGCGCTGCAGAAAATCACTGATATACGCGCCTGCGTCGACGAGCTTGTCGAAGTCGATGCCGGTGTCGATATCCATACCGCGCAGCATGTAGACGACGTCTTCCGTCGCGACGTTGCCGGTAGCGCCCTTGGCATACGGACATCCGCCCAGGCCTGCCACCGATGCGTCGAACTGCCACACGCCTAGCTCCAGCGCGGCCAGGGTGTTGGCGAGTGCTTGGCCATAAGTGTCGTGAAAATGGCCGGAAACACCGTCCAGGTCGTAGTGCTTGAGGGTTTCCTCGATGGCCCGCTGAATCTTGCGAGGAGTGCCGACTCCGATGGTGTCGGCGACGCCCACGTGCTGCACGCCGATGCCCTTCATGAGCCCGGCCAGGTAACCCACGCGTTCGGGCGCAATATCCCCTTCGTAGGGGCAACCCACGGCACAACTCATGGAGCCGCGCACGTAAATGCCGTTGGCCCGCGCCGCCTCCACGACCGGCGCAAATCGTTCGATGCTTTCCGAAATGGAGCAGTTGATGTTCTTCTGGCTGAACGCCTCACTGGCTGCACCGAACACCACGATCTCTTTGGCACCCGAGGCCAGCGCCCCTTCGAAGCCCTTCATGTTCGGCGTGAGCACGCTGTAGCGCACGCCCGGACGCCGTTCAATGCCAGCCAGTACTTCGGCAGCGTCGGCCATTTGCGGCACCCATTTGGGGCTCACGAAGCTGGTGACCTCAATATCGCGCAACCCCGCCTCCTGAAGGCGGTGCACCAGGCCGACCTTAACAGCCGCCGGAACGGGTTGCTTTTCATTTTGCAGGCCGTCGCGCGGACCCACATCAACGATTTTGACTCTGGAGGGTATGGACATGGCTATCTCGTCAGGGCAGGTACAGATTCAACCGATCAGTGTAGCGGCTACGCCTATGTCGGTTTGACGAGTCGGTTGACAAGGGCTGATCGCTCTTATGATGAGGGCGCGTTCAACTGCAGTTTTCAGGTTATGAAGCTCGCTCTATTTGCCGATGTGCATGCCAACCGCCACGCGCTTGAAGCGTGCCTGACCCATGCCGAGCAAGCTGGCGCCGAGCGCTACGCCTTTCTGGGCGATCTGGTGGGCTATGGAGCCGAACCGGCGGGAGTGGTGCAGCGCGTGATGGCCATGCGCGAAAGAGGCGCGATCGTGATCAAGGGCAACCACGATCTGTATGCCTCAGCCCCGCTGGCCCACAACAATAAGACCCTGGGCCACTCCAGCGCCGCGTGGACGCATGAGCAACTCTCGCCGGACGAGCGCAGCTTCCTGGCCGGTCTGCCGCTGACGCACACCGAAAGCAGCTTTCTGCTGGTGCATGCGAGTGCCAATGCCCCGGATCACTGGCGCTATGTAGAGACTCCGGAGCTTGCCGCTGCCAGCCTGGACGCCGCCACCGAGCCGCCTGTGGGCAACATGAACGTACGCTACGTCTTCGGCGGTCATGTGCATGCGCAAACGCTTTTCTTCCGGGGCGGGGCGGGCAAGCTGATGCCGTTCACGCCCGCACCCGGCGTACCGATCCCGGTGCCCCGGCATCGGCTGTGGCTGGCCACCGTGGGTTCGGTAGGCCAGCCACGCGACGGACGCCCGGACGCCATGTACGCACTGTTCGACGACGTAGCGCAGCAATTGACCTTCCACCGCGTCGCCTATGACGTACAAGGCGCCATGGCGGCGATCCGCGCCACGGATCTGATGCCATTCTTCGCCGATCGGCTGGAGATGGGCAGATGAATTCCTTGCAGCCCGGCGCCGAGCTTGACGGATTCCGTATAGGCGAGATGCTGCACAAGGGCGGCATGGCACTGATCTACCGCGTGACCTATGCCGATGGCCGAGACGTGCCGTTCGAGATGGTCATGAAGGTGCCGCGCATGACGGCTGGGGATGGCGCTGAGAACATTGTCAGCTTCGAGGTGGAGCACCAGATCTTGCAGGCTGTGGATGGCATGCATGTGCCACGCCTGGTGGCCGCGGGCGACATCGCGGTCTTCCCCTATCTGGTGATGGAGTACGTTCGCGGCCGCACACTCGACCACTGGCTGGACCAGGTGCAGCGCGGCGCCCCCTGTCCGCCCGAGACCATTGCCGCTTTAGGTGCGGCCATAGCCACCGCCGCGCACGCACTGCATCAGCAGAACACCGTGCATCTGGATCTGAAACCCGCCAATGTGATCATCAAGGAGTTTGGGAGCCATCCACCGAGTTTTTCAGCCGTTCTGCTTGACTTCGGCCTCAGCTACCACGCCCACTACCCCGATCTGCTGGCCGAAGAGATGCGCAAGGCTGTGGGCTCGCCAGCCTATATGGCACCTGAACAGGTGGTGGGCGTTCGGGGAGATCCTCGCAGCGACGTGTTTTCGATTGGTGTGATGTTGTATGAGCTGTCCACGGGTGAGCTGCCGTTCGGGGCGCCCAGCACCACGGGTGGATTGCGACAGCGGCTCTGGGCTGACCCCATACCTCCGCGCAAACGCCGGCCTGATCTGCCGGAGTGGCTGCAGGAAGTGATTCTGCGCTGCATGGAACCAGCTGCGGCGGACCGATACCCATCGGCCGCACACTTGGCCTTCGACTTGGCGAACCCCGATCAAGTGGAAGTCACCGAGCGTGGTCGGCGCTTGCTGGGTACGGGGTTCGTCACGCATTTCAAGCGCTGGATCCGCGCCGCAGGGGCGCAGTATCGACCTAGCCCACTGCCAGCGAGGCAGATCGAGGAGGTGCCGATTTTGCTCGTCGCTGTTCCGCACCACGATGTGACCGACGCCACGCTGTATTCGCTGAAACAGGCCGTAGCCCGCTCGCTCGGCATACGGCCGGGCGCCCGGCTGGCCTGCGTGACGGTGGTGGCGCCTGGGAGCAGCACCGAAGCAGAGAAAAGTGAAACGGCGGTGCACCGCTCCATGCGGGCGATGCTGAAAAACTGGGCCGCCGGCCTTGACTTGACGGGCCACCAGACCTCATTCCATGTGCTGGAGTCCACCGACGTCGCAGATGCCATCGTTCGCTATGCAGAGGCCAATCATGTCAGCATGATCGTGATGGGTGCGGCCACGCATGGGCTGCAGATGCAGCGCTTTGTAGCCACCGTGCCGATACGGGTCGCCATGCACGCTCCGTGCACGGTAATTCTGGTGAAGCAAACGGTGCCGTTTGACTTCCTAGGCGCCGAAGACCGCGACGCGCGATGAGGGGTGATCCATCACCGCACAATCCTCATCATCGTCTCGGTGCGCATGCGGTCTCGCAGGTTACGGATCTCGTGCTCTAACGACGATCTCCGCGCAGCGAGTTCTGCCTGCCTCTGCCGGGATTGATTCTCCGAACGGCCCGTCTGGCGAATGACGTCTTCAAGACTGCGCGACTTGTCGTCGATCTGGAACTGCAGATCACGAATGCGCTTTTCGAAAAGGTAACGCTCGCGGGCCGGCGCGTAAACCGAGAGGAACGCAGGCTCCAGATCCGGCGGGCAAAAGCCAGACTTGTAATCGCTGCTGCGCTGCGCCCATGCGTGCGCATTACCCGGCGTGCAAACCTCCCGCCGTCCTATCTCCCAGCCGCGCTTCCATTCTGCGAAGTTGCCGGGAATGCCCTTCTCAACGCAACTCTTGACACGATCGGCGCCAAATTCCGGCATGTCGCCATCGCGTGCATCGGACTGGCCAAGGGCAGCCCAGTTCGCACCGCGGCATTGCTCTTCGCTCATCGTTGCGCAGCCGGACAGGAGCACGGCCCCCATCATCAGAAATGCCGCTCCCACGACAGGGCGCATGCTTGGCTTTTTCATGAGATTTTTCCTCTAAATTTTCTAGCTGCTCAACTTCAGAAGCTCCGCGCCCTCCGTCACTTGCTCTCCAGGTGAGAAGAGCAGCTCGGCAACCACACCATCTTGCGGGGCAGCAATAGTGTGCTCCATTTTCATGGCTTCCATGACAGCCAGCAACTGACCCTTGCTCACTTTGTCCCCGACCTTGACAGCGATTGACACCACCTTGCCAGGCATCGGCGCGGTGAGACGCCCCGCCTCGCCCACGCCTTCGCCGGCGTGCGAGAGCATGTCAAGTTCGGTAATGGTAGAGGCGCCGCGCGTACCGAACACGTGCTCCGCTTCGCCCAGCGCATAGACCTGCACCACCTGACGATCTGCACCAAAGCGCACGTCAATGCGGCCCTGCTCGTCTACCGTGAAAGCCAGCGGTGCAGCCTCATGATCGCCCACCTTCAACTGCAGACCATCATGCAGATAGCGCAGCTTGGCGACCACAGGCTCACCCTTGTACTCCAGATCGATCCGCCGCGAGGCCAGGCCGTGCGAGCGGAAGCCGTCGCTGCGACTGAAAGGGTCATTGGTTTCGGCGGCGCGCTCCGCCAGGACGGTTTGCGCCACGGCAGCGGCCACGGTCATCTGCAAGCCGAGTTTGTCCTGCTTGAACAGGTTGTCCGACTCACGCTCGATAAGCGCTGTATCGAGCCGCGCCTTGCTGAAGGACTCGGTGGCCAGCACGTGCCGCAGAAACTGCACGTTGGTCTGCAAGCCCGCGATGTGGGTGGCGGCCAGCGCTGCATCCAGCTTGGCCAGGGCCTGTTGCCTCGTTTCGCCCCACACAATGAGCTTGGCGATCATCGAATCGTAGAACGGGCTGATGGTGTCGCCCTCGCGCACACCATCGTCCACGCGCACTGCGTCGAACGTGAAGCTTGAGTGCGGCGGCTTGCGATACACATGCAGGGTGCCGGTAGCGGGCAGGAAGTTCTTGTCAGGGTTCTCCGCGCAGATCCGCGCCTCTATCGCGTGGCCGTCGATCATGAGATCGTCCTGCTCCAGAGGCAGGGGCTCGCCCGCGGCCACGCGCAACTGCCATTCGACGAGATCGAGCCCGGTGATGGCTTCGGTCACCGGGTGCTCAACCTGCAGACGCGTGTTCATTTCCATGAAGTAGAACTTCATCTGGTCTGGCCGCTCGTAGCCGCCCGGCTGCTCGACGATGAACTCCACCGTGCCAGCACCCACGTAATTCACCGCACGCGCGGCGTTGACCGCAGCTTCCCCCATCGCGGCACGCAGGCTCTCGGGCATGCCAGGTGCGGGAGCCTCCTCCAGCACTTTCTGGTGGCGACGCTGAACCGAGCAATCGCGCTCGAACAGGTACACGTAGTTGCCGTGCGTGTCACCGAACACCTGAATCTCGATGTGCCGGGGGCGCTGAACGTATTTTTCGACGAGTACGGAGTCGTCGCCGAAGCTGTTGATGGCCTCGCGCTTGCAAGACTGCAGCGCCGCCGCGAAGTCTTCGGGCTTGGCCACGGCCCTCATGCCCTTGCCTCCACCCCCGGCGCTGGCCTTGATCAGCACCGGGTAACCGATGCTGTCCGCCTCGCGCTGCAGCAGCTCCGGATCCTGGTCGGCGCCGTGGTAACCAGGCACCAGCGGAACACCGGCAGTTTCCATGAGTCGCTTGGATTCGGCTTTCAGCCCCATCGCTTTAATGGCCGAAGCCGGCGGGCCGATGAAAACCAGGCCCGCCTCTGCACACGCCTGAGCAAAATCTTCGTTCTCGCTCAAGAATCCATACCCTGGATGGATAGCCTGCACACTCGTAGCACGCGCAGCTTCCAGAATGCGCTGCCACTGCAGATAGCTCTCCTTCGGAGCACTCGCGCCAATATGCACGGCCTCGTCGCACGCAGAGACGTGTTTGGAGTGGGCGTCGGCGTCGGAATAAACCGCAACCGTCTTGATGCCCATGCTTCGGGCAGTGGCCGCCACGCGGCAGGCGATCTCGCCACGATTGGCGATCAGAATTTTGTCGAACACAAAGGTCTCCTCAGTTGTTTGTCAGCAATGGGGCCTCTGTAAGAGCGGCTTCAGCTGCGATGGTCTCCCTTGGTGCGGGGCGAGCATCGCGGCTAAAGCCGCTCCTACAGGTTAAGGCCATTTCGTGTCATAAGAAGGGGCGTCAAGCTCGGCTGAGATGCTCACGCACTGCCAGATGCGGCTGGCGCGATGCCAAAAAGCGCACGCAGCTTGCGTGTAACCAACTTCAAAAACTTGTAGAGCACAACCAGCAGCAGCACAGAGGCCACGACCATCACCAGCAGGACCACCCCAAAAACGAGTGGATGCGTCGTAGCCAGCCATAAGACCAGCACCGCCAGGCCATCCTCAAAGAATGAGGCTAGCCAATTCGAAAATGGCTCGGGTGAAGTGTTTATGGCCGCTCGCGTGGTGGCTTTGGTGGCAAACGACGTGGCCGCCAAGCTGCCGCCCAATACACCAGCCACCACTCCCATGACGGCTGAATCAGCGCCGAAGACGCCTGCTGCCAGCAACGCTCCACCAGGAATGCGTATGACACTGTTGATCGAATCCCAAGCGCTGTCGAGCCAGGGAATCTTGTCGGCGAAGAACTCCACCAGCAACATGAACCCGCTCGCGGCCAGAACCGCTGGATGTTCCAGAATCTGCAAACCGCCTGGTAGCGGAATCCAGCCTGCATAGCCCATGGCGCCCGTCAGAAAGACCACCGCATAAAGACGGAACCCGCTGGCCCATCCGAGCGCAGCCGCCAATGCCATGAGGGACGCCATATCCATCTTGGCGACCACGGGCGCCACCGCCCCACCCACCGCAACACCCGCCTGGTTCACGACATCGCCCAGAGCGGACGCCGTCTCGCCACTGGGGTGGATGCCCATGGAATGCAACCACTGGACGAAGTGTTGGAGTAGTTCTTGCACAGTTCAAATCCTGATGGCAGGTACGCGCCAGCGGGTGGATTCAGGAACCCACAGACCAGACGGGTTTGCGCTTTTGCAGGAAACTTTGCACGCCTTCCTTGCCTTCGTCAGAAGAGCGGATGTCGGCAATGGCCTTCACCGTATGGTCGATCAAGAGGCGTGTGATGTCGCGGTCGGCCACGTACTGAACGAGCTTCTTGCATTCCTTGTGTGCATTGGGGCTGCCCGACAGCAATGCCTGTACCCACATGGCCACGGTGGCATCAAGCTTGTCTGCACTCACGACCTCGTGCACGAAACCGATGCGCAACGCCTGCGCAGCATCGAAGCGTTCGGCCGTCAAAAAATAGCGGTGCGCCGCACGTGGCCCCATGGCGCGAATGACGTAGGGGCTGATGGTGGCGGGTGTCAAACCCAGCTTGACCTCGCTCAGGCAGAAATGCGCTGTATCCACGCTCACGGCAAGATCGCAGGCTGCGGCCAATCCCATGCCTCCGGCATAGACGTCGCCCTGTATGCGCGCAATCGTCGGCTTGGGGCACTCGTAGATAGTGCGCAGCATGAAGGCCAGCTTCTCGGCGTCGCGCTCGTTCTCCTCGCGGGAATAGTCGGCCATGCGCCGCATCCAGTTGAGGTCGGCTCCTGCGCAAAATGCCGTGCCTTCAGCCATGAGGACAATGGCGCGCACCTGGGGGTCATCGCCCAGGCGTACAAACGCTTCGGTCAAATCGGTGATGACTTCATCGTTGAAGGCATTGCGCATCTCCGGGCGGCTGAGCACCACAGTGGCCACGTGGTTCTGAATGGATGTGCGGATGGCGGATGCTGTCATGTGCGTCGAGACTCCTCTTGCAACATATAAACGAGATCAAGTTCCGGGATCGTCAGGCCGAGGGCCGTAAGCGCCGCCGTGATCTGCCCCCGGTGATGCGTGCCGTGGTTGAACACATGCGCCAACGTGGCGCCAAAGGGTAAAGTTGCCGGCTGGCCACGCATGGTGGTGTAGCTCAGTTCGCCTTCGAAGCGTTCGGCTGGCCAGCTTTCGATGAGCGGTAGCCAGCGCGCAGCGCCTTCAAGCAGTCGTTCGCCCAGCCTTTGGCGATCAGGCTCCAATTCGGCGTTCAACGCGACATTCGGAGACCTTCCTTCCGAAAATCGGACAAACCAAAGCTGGTGTTCACCCACCAACAGGTGGTTCAGCGTGCCGTGAATGCTTCTAAAAAACAGCCCCACATCGCGCCGATAGTCCTCTTCAGGCAGGGTCGCGACAGTCGCCAGCAGCCTCTGTGTGGCCCAGAGGTTGTAGCGGGCCAAGGTGGAGAAGTGCCGCGACCAATCAGGCATGATCACATCCTGAAAACGCCAAATTTGACATCTTCAACAGGTGCATTCTGGGCAGCCGACAGCCCCAGAGCCAGTACGCGGCGAGTATCGGCCGGGTCGATCACGCCATCGTCCCACAAGCGCGCGGTCGCGTAATAGGGGTGCCCCTGATCCTCGTACTGCTGGCGAATGGGGGCCTTGAAGGCCTCTTCCTCTTCCTTGCTCCATTGCCCACCCTTGGCCTCTATACCGTCGCGCTTGACGGTGGCCAGCACGCTGGCGGCCTGCTCACCACCCATGACGCTGATGCGCGCGTTTGGCCACATCCACAGAAAGCGTGGTGAGTAGGCGCGGCCGCACATGCCATAGTTGCCGGCGCCAAAGCTGCCACCGATGATGACCGTGAACTTGGGCACGTTGACCGTGGCCACCGCCGTCACCATCTTGGCGCCGTGGCGGGCAATGCCTTCGTTTTCGTACTTTCGGCCCACCATGAACCCGGTGATGTTCTGCAGGAAGATCAGCGGTATCTTGCGCTGGCCGCAGAGTTCTATGAAGTGGGCGCCTTTTTGCGCACTCTCCGAAAACAGGATGCCGTTGTTGGCCACAATGCCTACGGGCATCCCCTCGATATGCGCGAAGCCACAGACCAGGGTGGTGCCGAAGCGCGCCTTGAACTCCTGAAACTCCGAGCCGTCGACGATGCGGGCGATGATCTCGCGCACGTCAAAGGGCTTGCGCGTGTCGGTTGGAATGACGCCGTAGAGTTCTTCCGCAGCATACTTGGGAGCACGCGGAGCCCGCAGATCACCCTGTGGATGCTTTTTCAGGTTGAGGTGCGAGACCACCTGCCGCGCGAGCGCGAGCGCATGTATGTCATTCTGAGCAAGATGGTCGGCCACGCCGGAAAGGCGCGTGTGCACATCCCCCCTCCGAGATCTTCCGCCGTCACTTCTTCACCCGTGGCGGCTTTCACCAGCGGCGGCCCCCCGAGGAAGATGGTGCCTTGATCCTTCACGATGATGCTCTCATCGCTCATGGCCGGCACATAGGCACCGCCGGCTGTGCAACTGCCCATGACCACGGCAATCTGCGCAATGCCCTTGGCGCTCATGTTGGCCTGGTTGTAGAAGATGCGGCCAAAGTGATCTCGATCGGGGAAGACTTCGTCCTGATTCGGCAGGTTAGCCCCGCCGGAATCCACCAGATAGACGCAGGGCAAACGGTTCTGATCAGCGATTTCCTGCGCTCGCAGATGTTTCTTGACCGTGAGGGGGTAGTAAGTACCGCCCTTCACGGTGGCGTCGTTGCAGACGATCATGCAGTCGACCCCACTCACGCGCCCGATGCCGGCCACGATGCCCGCAGAAGGCGCATCACCGCCGTACATGCCCATGGCGGCCAGCGGGGCGATTTCCAGAAACGGTGTACCCGGATCCAACAACATCTGCACCCGCACTCGCGGCAGCAGCTTGCCCCGGTCGGTGTGTTTCTTGCGTGCGGCCTCGCCCCCGCCTTCGGCTGCCTTGGCGACCTGCGCCTTCAGATCGTCGACCACCGCCCGCATGGCAGCGGCATTGGCCTCGAACTCTGCACTGCGCGAATTAAGTTGGGTAACCAGAGTAGGCATGGTGCTCCGTAAGACAAAACAGATTCCCGAAATTATGGATCGGGCAAACCATCATAGCCAGTACGCGTCAATGCCAAAAAGGTTGCAATTAATGCCAACCACAAGAGTGCATACTTCACGCATGACTCTCCGGACACCCGCTGCAATCACGCCGATCGCGTTTGTGGCTGCAATCATGGAAGGATATAGCCGCCGCGGAAAGGATCCGAATGCCGCTTTGGCCATGGCGCAGATCTCGCCACGCCAGATACTGCAGCCAGACGCCCGCATCACCGCCTCCCAGCTGGAGATCCTTTCGGACCACGCCATGCGCGAACTGGATGATGAAGCCCTGGGCTGGTTCGAGCGGCGCATCCCCTGGGGTAGCTACGGCATGCTTGCGCGCGCTTCCTTAAGCGCGCCGACGTTGGGTGTGGCCATGAAGCGCTGGTGCAGACACCACGGCCTGCTCACCGACGACATCGCCTTGCGACTGCAAACAACAGATGGGGTTGCAGAACTAACCCTGGAGGAGCACCGTGACTTAGGTGCCTTGCGCGAGTTCTGCCAAGTTTCCCTCATGCGCAACTTTATCGGCGTGGCATCGTGGCTGATCGACTCGCGCATCCCTTTGCAGGCAGCAGCGTTTGCCTGGGCCTCGCCAGCTCATGCGGATGTTTACGGGATACTATTTCCTGCTCCCACCTCTTTTGATGCCCCCATAACGAGGCTGCAAATGGATGCGCGCTACTTCGCGCTACCGTTGCGTCGTGACGACAAAGCGCTAAACCAGATGCTGCATCGGCCATTGCCGTTGATGGTGCAGCCCTACCGACGCGACCGCTTGCTCGTGGACCGCGCCCGTCATCTCCTGCTCACTTCGGCGAACTCGGCTCACAATGCAGAAGCCTTGGCCGACAAGCTTCACGTATCGGTTCGCACACTACATCGGCAACTGCAGGAACAAGGTCACAACCTCCAAAGCCTCAAGAATGAAGCGAGGCGCAACCAGACGACTGAGCTGTTGATGCGAACCCGACAACCGATCAAACAGGTAGCTCTCGCGGCGGGATTTTTGAACGAGAAGAGCTTCATTCGTGCCTTCAAGGGCTGGACCGGACTCACCCCGGCGGCGTACAGGCGCATTCGGAGCACGCTGTAGGGGACTTCAACTGCCCAATCGAAGCTGCCGCACGAGCCTGCGTGTGCCGCGCCTTAGCGCTGAAGCGGGTCGGCGTGTTGGGCTAACTGGCCGTTACGCCCGACGCTGAAGCGGCTCCCGGCTCAAAGCAGCCACGCCGCGCACCACATCGCCTATCACCATCACGGAAGGACTGGCCATGCCTTCGCGGATGATGGTGTTGTGCAGATCACCCAAGGTGGTCATGACATGGCGTTGCTGCGGCAGACTGGCGTGCTGGATGATCACGGCCGGAGTGGTGACAGGCAGGCCGTGCAACAGTTCAGCCTGAATATGCGCAGCACCGCTCATGCCCATGTAAATGACCAGCGTGAGCTTGCAGTCGCGCCCTACCGCGGCGATCCGCCGCCAGTCCGTCGTTTCTCTGCCCGGCTTGGCATGTCCGGTCAGGAAGAGCACACCGTGCGCGTGGTCGCGGTGGGTGAGCGGGGTATTCAAGCAGGTCATGCCCGCAAGACCTGCCGTGATGCCGCTGATGACCCGGGCTTCCACGCCCGCAGCCCGCAAGTGCTCGATCTCTTCACCGCCTCGACCGAAAATGAACGGGTCGCCCCCCTTGAGGCGCACCACGTGCTCGCCCGCACTCACGGCTTGCAGCATCAGCTTCTCGATGAAGGCCTGTGGAGTGCTCTTGCAGCCACCGCGCTTGCCGACGTAAATCACGCGCGCGGTGGGTGAGGCATAGGCCACGATAGCGTCGCTGACCAAATCGTCCACAAACAACACGGTGGCGGCCTGGATAGCTTTGAGGGCCTTGAGCGTAAGCAATTCCGGGTCGCCGGGGCCAGCGCCCACGAGGGTGCAAGTTCCTGTACTCATATCTGCTTTGGCAAAGATTTTTCCGATTAATGGACGGTCAAGTACCCTCATTGCCTATATTGGCAATGCCTGATTGGAATTCTTATTAATAAGCTCTCTTAACGCTGGAACACATGAGCCGCAGTTGGTGCCGCAACGCAGTTGAGCCTGCAGTTGCTGCAGGCGTGCGCTGTCATCCCCCCGGAGATTCAAAAGGGTGGCAGTGATGGCCGTTTCGTCGACGTTAAAGCAGGTACAGATCTGCCGGTCGCGGGTGACTGGGGTGGCGGGTGGCTGTTTGCCAGGCATGAGCAACAAGCGCCCATGGTCTTGCGTGGGCAGGCTGTCCTTGAGGAGGGTGGTGAGCCACGAGCCAGCGCGCGCGTCGCCAGCCAGCAGCAGCGCCTCCACCGTGGTGTCCTGCGTGCGTCGCGCAAGGCGCAAGGCGCGGCTTACATGGCGGCGCTTGTCGGCATAGCGCAGCACGTCTGAGCCTTCCAGGCCGAGCAGGGTCTCGATGCGTTGCAGCAGCGCGGCATCCGGCACTTCGTAGCATGCCGCCCTCAGGAGCACGCCGTGCCGCGCGTGGGCTGTATCTTCCAGAGAAGTCTTGCTGGAGAAGGGCACGCAGGAAGCGAAATCGAAGTGCGTCATCAGCGCAGCCAGCGCTTCGCGCGCGGCATGCGCCGCAGGCAACCAGGCCACGCCAAGCAGGGTCCAGGGAAGCTCGGCTTTAAGCACCTTGACGGCCGCGTGCTTGAGCTCGGGTTGCCTGGATTTCGGACAGAAAGCCGGGCTGGTAAGCGCGTTGACACCGGCAAGGGGTTCGCCTGTCGATGATCGCCCGGAGAGGTATTCGCTGCCCCAGTGCATGGCCATGAAGACTTGAGAAAGCTCCAGGCTGAGATCCACCTGCACGGGAGCGATGATGGACCCGCGAGCGCTGGTGATGTGGACGAGATCTCCTTCGTTCAGTGCGCGGCGCTCCATGTCTTGCGGGTTCATCTGCAGGCAGGGTTCGGCGGCGTGGCCGAAAAGACGGCCCAGTTGGCCGGTACGGCTCATGCCGTGCCACTGGTCGCGCAGGCGGCCTGTGGTCAAGCTAAAGGGATAGCGGGCATCGCACGGCTCGGCCAAGGGCTGCCAGGTCAGGTCGCTGAACCGTGCGCGACCGTCAGGGGTGGCGAATCGGCCGTCTTCATACAGCCGTGCGCGGCCCACGGACTCACCGTCCTTCAGCGGCCATTGCTGGGGGCCGCGCTCTTCAAGCATCTCCCAGGAGAGGCCTGTGATGTCCAGGTCGCGCCCGCGCGTGCTTTCCCTGTGTTCGTTCCAGATTTCGTGTGCACTGCGGTAAGCGAACAAGCTGGGGCAGCCGGGGCGCAGCAGCGCTTCGAGCCTCGTTGCGAACTGCACGGCGATCTGCCAGTCATGCCTGGTCTCCTCAGGAGGCGGCACGGCGGGGCGCACGCGCGAGATACGGCGTTCGCTGTTGGTCACGGTGCCTGATTTCTCGCCCCAGGTGGTGGCCGGCAGGAGGAGATCAGCAAAAGCGCACGTGGCGGTGGTGGCAAAGGCCTCCTGCACGACAACGAACTCGGCGCGCTCCAGGGCACGACGCACCATGGCCTGATCGGGCAGGCTTTGGGCGGGATTCGTGCAGGCGATCCAGAGTGCCTTGACCTCCCCTTCAGCCGCGGCCTGGAACATTTCCACCGCAGTCTTGCCAGGCTGAGCGGGCACGGATTCAACTCCCCACAGTGCTGCGACTTCGGCCCGGTGGGCTGGGTCGCCCAGGTCCCGGTGCCCGGAAAGCAGGTTGGCCATACCGCCAACTTCGCGCCCGCCCATGGCGTTGGGCTGGCCAGTGAGAGAGAAGGGCCCCGCACCGGGCTTGCCGATCTGGCCGGTGGCCAGATGCAGGCTGATAAGCGCAGCGTTCTTGGCCGTGCCGTTGACGCTCTGGTTCAGGCCCTGGCAATAAAAGCTGAGGGTGGGACCGCATTGCGAGAACCATTGCGCGGCTTGGCGAATGTCTTCCTTGCGCAGGCCACAGATCTGGGCAGCGCGCTCTGGCGTGGCTTCACGCACTACGGCTTTGAGTTCAGGGAACCCGTGGGTGTGGCGGTCTATGTAGGCTGCGTCTATCCAGCCCTCCCATAGCATGGCGTGAAGCATGCCGTGAAAGAGCATGACATCCGTGCCTGGCTGCAGGGGCAGGAAGAGATCGGCCATCGCTGCGGTTTCCGTGAAGCGAGGGTCGGCCACGATGATTTTCATGTCGGGGTTGGCAGCGTGCGCTTCCTCCACACGGCGAAACAGTACCGGATGCGCCCAGGCGGCATTGCTGCCTGCGAAGAACAGGCAGCCTGCATGATTCACGTCTTCGTAGCAAGCCGGGGGAGCATCGGCTCCAAGTGTGAGCTTGTAGCCCGCCACGGCACTGCTCATGCACAGGCGAGAGTTGGTGTCCACATTGTTGGTGCCCACCAAGCCTTTGGCGAGTTTGTTGAACACGTAATAGTCTTCTGTGAGCAATTGCCCGCTCACATAGAAGCCCACGGCATCGGCACCGTCGCGGACGATGATGTCGGCGAAACGCTGGGCCGCCATGTCCAGCGCGCTGTCCCACGTCACGTATTCGGGTGCCGCTCCACGCTGTTTTCGGTGCTGCGGATGCAACAGCCGCGTCTGACGTGCCAGGTCTTGCGCGGCCGTGAGGTGCAGCGTGCTGCCTTTGGAGCACAACCTTCCGAAGTTAGCGGGATGCTGAGGATCGCCGCGCACTCCGGTAATGCGCGCGCCCTCCGTCTGTATGAGCACGCCGCAGCCTACGCCGCAGTAAGGACAGGTGGATCGCGTTTCTGACATAAGCTTGGATGCTGTGGGTGAACCCAACGTACTTCGATTGACCAATTGATCCGGTTCTACGGAGCGTTCCGATATTCACGACACGCCGTTACTACCTCACCGCAACCCGCTCTCAGATGGTGAGTGGTTTTCTTCGAGATGGCGGCTGTTGTCATGAGCTATGCGAACCTCAACAGGAGCGTTTCCGGCGTGGCATGGCCCGGCCGCTGGACGCCCGAGGTCGGTAGCGTGGTGCGCAAGCTGATCTGAATCGAGATAGACCAAGCCGTCTTCCACCTTGACCTCAAAGCGCGGGGTGCTGCCGTCGTCGGGGGCCGTGGCGTGGCCGTCTCTTAGCTGGATGGTCCAGTTATGCAACGGACAGGCCACGCTCTCGCCGAACACCAGCCCCTCCGACAGCGGACCGCCTTTGTGCGGGCAGCGGTCCAGCAGTGCGTAGACGTGCCCTGCTCCGGTACGGAATACGGCGACATCCAGGCCGCGTTCACGAGAGACGCGGCGAGCGCCGAGCTCGGGAATCTCGTCGGCGCGGCAGATGGGGATCCATTGGTTCATGGTCAAGCTTTCTGAAGAACTTTGGGGGAAGCGATGGGAACGAACTGACGCTGATCTACGCCTGCCTTCTCGAAGTCGAACCAAGGGTCGGGTTCGCCACTCAGCGCGAACTGCAGTTGTGCCCAAAGCGCCTTGCGGCCTTCCGCGTCTTCGAGAATGCGCTGCTTCACGTATTCCAGGCCCACACGGTTCACGTAGTGCACAGTGCGCTCCAGGTACCAGGCTTCCAGCCGGTACAACTGCATGAACGCCCCCGTGTATTCCATCACCTCTTCCGCGGTTTTGAGCTTGACAAAGAACTGCGCCACTTCGGTCTTTATTCCGCCGTTGCCAGCTATGTACATCTCCCAGCCGCTGTCGACGCCGATGATGCCCACGTCCTTGATACCGCTTTCCGCACAGTTGCGCGGGCAACCGCTCACGGCAAACTTGACTTTGTGTGGCGCGTACATACCGAAAAACGCACGCTCCAGGTCCTTGCCCAGCCGGGTGCTGTCCTGTGTGCCCATGCGGCACCATTCGCTACCCACGCAGGTCTTCACGGTGCGCAGCGCCTTCGCGTAGGCATGGCCGCTGGGCATGCCGATGTCACGCCACACGGCCTGAAGGTCTTCCTTCTTCACGCCCAGCAGGTCGATGCGCTGGCCGCCCGTGACTTTGACCGTCGGGATCCGGTATTTGTCGACCACGTCGGCAATCTGGCGAAGCTCCGCCGCCGAGGTCTCGCCGCCCCACATGCGCGGCACGACGCTGTAGGTACCGTCTTTCTGGATGTTGGCATGGCTGCGTTCGTTGATCAGGCGGCTTTGCGGATCGTCATGAGCCTCCTTGGGCCAGGTGCTGATCAGGTAGTAGTTGAGTGCCGGGCGGCAGGTGGCGCAGCCATTGGGCGTACGCCACTCCAAGAAATGCTGGACGTCGGCCACGGTGAGCAAGTGGTATTTGGCAATGGCCTCGCGTACCGCCTGGTGTCCGTGTTCAGTGCAGCCGCAAATCGGCTTGGTCTTGGGCGAGACCGAGAAATCGCCGCCGGCCTTGAACATGATGATCTGCTCGACCAAACCAGTGCACGAGCCGCAACTGGCGCTGGCCTTGGTGTGCTTGCGCACCTCGTCCAGCGTAAAAGCCCCTTTTCCTGGATGGCTTTGCAGATGGCGCCCTTGGTCACCCCGTTGCAACCACAGACCTCATCATCGTCTTGCATGGCGGCCGCCTTGTTGTGGCCCTGGTGCCCAGCATCGCCGATGTTGGATTCGCCAAACATCAGCTTGTCGCGGATATCCCTGACATCGCGGCCCTCCCGCAAGAGCTTGAAGTACCAGCCGCCGTCGACCGTGTCGCCATACATGCATGCGCCCACGAGCTTGTTGTCCTTGAGCACCAGTTTCTTGTACACGCCGGCGAAGGGATCGCTGAGTACGATCTCTTCGGTGTCAGCTCCTCCCTGGAAATCACCAGCACTGAAGAGGTCTATACCCGTGACCTTGAGCTTGGTGGAAGTCAGCGACCCCTGGTATCGGCCGATGCCGAACTCGGCCAAGTGGTTGGCAAGCACTTTGCCCTGCTCGAAAAGAGGAGCGACCAGGCCATAGGCAATGCCCCGGTGCGCCGCGCATTCGCCGACGGCGTAGATTCGTGCGTCGGTCGTGGTTTGCAGTGTGTCACTCACTACGATGCCCCGATTGATGTGCAAGCGGATTTTTTCAGCCAGAGCGGTGTTGGGGCGTATGCCCACGGCCATCACCACCAACTGTGCGGGTGTCTCGTTGCCATCCTTGAATCTGACGGCGCGCACGCGGCCGCCCTTGCCGTCATCTGCATCGCCCAGAAGTTCCTGCGTCTGCGCCTGCATCAGGAACTGCATGCCCCGTTCGGCCAGGGATTTTTGCAGCAGCTTGCCCGCCACATCGTCCAGTTGACGCTCCATCAACCATTCGCCGGCGTGCACCACGGTGACCTTCATGCCGCGCTTCATCAAGCCATTGGCAGCCTCCAGCCCCAGCAGGCCCCCGCCAATGACGACCGCCTCCTTGTATTTGGCTGCGGCATCGATCATGGCCTGCGTATCCGCTATATCTCGATACGCGAGCACCCCGTCCAGATCCTTGCCGGGAATCGGCAGCATGAACGGGTTGGACCCTGTGGCGAGAATCAGCCGGTCGTACTCCGCGCTCACACCGTTGGCCGCATGCACCACGCGCCGCTTGCGATCGACGTCAGTCACCGTGCAACCCGCATGCAGCTTGATTCCGTGCTGCTCGTACCAGGCCCAGTCGTTGAGCACGATCTCCTCCAGCGTCTGCTCACCCGCCAGCACGGGGGAAAGCAGAATGCGGTTGTAGTTGGGATGAGGCTCAGCGCCGAATACCGTGATGTCGTAGAGGTCAGGCGCCACCTTCAGCAACTCTTCCAGCGTACGCACGCCAGCCATGCCATTGCCCACCATCACGAGTTTGGGCTTCTTCATGATGAATTCCTTTCTGAAATAAGAAAAGGCGTCTTCACGCTGCGTGACCTGGGTCAACGCTTGTGAAAGACGCCTCTGTCTGGTGCAGCACTCCATTGCGCTGCGGATTCGCCTGAGATTAAGCAATTCCTGTGCCATTGAGTTCGCGCCGAGTTGGTGCATCGATGGCGCGAGCTCACAAGTTGCATCGGTACGGAAATTGCTTCTCCATCAGGAAGATGACTTCCGCCATGCACTATCTCCAGGTTGCTCGCCAGTGCGAGATTGCCGAACTGGAGTCGCTCCAGCGCACCAGTGCTCTCGTGGATTTGATTGGACAGCTGATTCATGCGCTACAGAAGGAGCGCGGACTTTGCACGGTCTACCTGACAGGCCGCTGTGAGCCGACCACGCTGTCCGCCCAGGTGCAGGAGTGTGAACGTAGGGCGATGCAGGCCTGTGCGGGTTTTGATGCCCTTAAAGTCCCTGCCCAGGGCGCACGGCTGTTCAGCCGCATTGCCTATGTGCTCCAGGGGCTGCAGGCGCTACCCGCATTGCGCGCGCACATACAGGCTCGGCAGAAAACCCCTGAGTCTTCAGCTGCAGCGTTCACCAAACTGGTGGCCGGATTGCTGGCCGTGGTGTTCGAAGCGGCGGATGGCGCCGCTGATCCAGGGATTTCACGGTTGCTGGTAGCGCTGTTTCACTTCATGCAGGGCAAAGAATTTGCTGGTCAGGAGCGGGCTGCTGGCGTGGCCGCCTTTGGCGCGGGCGGTGAGCAGCGCCAACAGCATTGGCTGCATCTGATCGCGGCGCAGGAGCGATGCTTTCAGGTCTTTGTCGAATTCGCGCCGCCGTCGCTGCTTCCTCTGTGGCGTGCGGAAGATGCCGCGCTGGAAAGACTTCGGCGGGTGGGCTGCACGGCCCCAGCGGATGTAGAGCCAGATGCGGATATGCGCCAGACCTGGTTCGACGTTGCCACGCGCCGCATGGAAGGGTTGCACGCCATTGAAACCCAGTTGGCGGCCGAACTGCTGCACCAGTGCGAATGCCGCATTGCTGAAGCCCGCGAGCCCTTGCCCGCTGCCGATGCCAGCGCGGACTTCTTTGACACTTCCCCTGGTCCCACCACCAGTCTGGGACCGCAGTTGAACCGTTCGGTATTGGAGCTGGTGCAGGAACAATCACAGCGCTTGCAGGCCATGCAAGCCGAACTGGAGGCCACGCGCGCCACTCTTCAAGAGCGCAAGTTGGTGGAGCGAGCCAAAGGTGTCCTGATGGCGAGGCGGCACCTTAGTGAAAGTGACGCACACAAATTGTTGCGCCAGACCGCTATGAACCAGGGCCGCAAGCTCGCCGAAGTTGCCGAGGCTGTGTTGGCGATGGCTGACCTCCTCCCGCCTGCACCGATTTGAGTTCTCGTGCTGCACTGCAGCACCAGTCTGGTGCGGCAAAGCGAGCTGAAACCGCACCACCGGCCTGCGCAAAGGCGAATACGGAATTATTGGGCTGGCACGCTTCATGCGAAGAGTGCCATGAAGCCCAGCCAAAGGCGGCAGGGCGTCAGAAGACAACGGTGTCCACCTCTTCCCGTTCATGCGAGGAGAGGTTGGGCACCGTTTTTTTTAAAGAACGTATTCACGAGCAAGAGACCCGCGAAGAGATCGTGAACGCGCTCAAATGTTCAAAGGATGCCCCATGTCAACCACTACTATTCAACGTCGCCGTTTTCTTTCCCTGGCAGCCAGCGCCGCGTTGGGCACCAGCGGTGGTGCCTGGGCAGCGGGCTCGGACAAGCCTGAAAAAGAAGAAGTCAAGATCGGCTTCATCCCGCTCACGGACTGCGCGAGCGTGGTCATGGCCTCGGTGCTTGGTTTAGACAAAAAGTATGGGGTGAAGATCATTCCCAGCAAGGAAGCCAGCTGGGCCGGCGTACGGGACAAGTTGGCAAATGGTGAATTGGACATGGCCCATGTGCTCTACGGCCTGATTTACGGTGTGCACCTGGGTGTGGGCGGGCCTAAGAAGGACATGGCTGTGCTCATGGGCCTGAACCACAACGGGCAGGCCATCACCCTGTCGAAAGCCCTGGCAGACAAGGGCGCCGTCGATGGTCCTTCCCTCGCCGCGCTCATGGCCAAGGAACAGCGAGAGTACACCTTCGCCGGAACATTCCCAACCGGCACGCACGCCATGTGGATGCACTACTGGTTGGCTGCGGCGGGCATCAACCCGGTGACCGGCGCCAAGTTGATCACCGTGCCTCCCCCACAGATGGTGGCGAATATGCGAGTGGGCAACATGGATGGCTTCTGCGTAGGCGAACCATGGAATCAGCGTGCCATTCTCGACGGTATCGGCATCACAGCCAACACCACGCAGGACATCTGGAAAGACCACCCCGAGAAGGTGCTGGGCACCACAGCCGACTTTGTGAAAAAACATCCCAACACCACGCGAGCCGTCATGATGGCTGTGCTGGAGGCGGGGCAGTGGATCGACGCCAGCCTTTCGAACAAAATGAAAATGGCCGAGACCATTGCGAGCAAGTCCTACGTGAACACCAGTGTAGATGCGATCAACCAGCGCATTCTGGGCCGCTACCAAAACGGGCGAGGCAAGAGCTGGGATGATCCCAACCACATGAAGTTCTTCAACGATGGCGCCGTGAACTTCCCCTACCTCTCCGACGGCATGTGGTTCCTCACGCAGCACAAGCGCTGGGGCCTGCTCAAGGCGCATCCTGATTATCTGGCCGTGGCCAAACAGGTAAATCAGGTGGACCTGTACCGCTCGGTCGCCAGCGCCATGAAAATCAGCGTGCCCAAGGATGTGATGCGCACCAGCAAGCTCATCGATGGCGTAATCTGGGACGGCAAAGATCCCGCCAAATATGCGGACAGCTTCAGGATCAAGGCATGACCATGAAGACGAGTGCATATTTTTCATCAGCGTTACCACCGCTTTGCGGTCTGGGCTTGCTGGTCCTGCTTTGGAGCATCGTTGCATCCACAACGGCCCAGAGCATTCCCGGGCCATTGGAGACATGGCGCCAAGCCGTGGAAGTGTTCAGCGACCCCTTCTACCGCAACGGCCCCAACGATCAAGGCGTCGGCTGGAATGTCCTCGCATCGCTCCAACGCGTGGCAGTGGGCTTCGGGCTGGCGGCGCTTGTCGGCATTCCGGCGGGCTTCATCATCGGGCGGTTCGAGTTTCTTTCGAGAATGTTCAACCCCCTCATCAGCCTGCTGCGGCCCGTGTCACCGCTGGCCTGGCTCCCGATCGGCCTGCTGGTTTTCAAGGGGGCAAACCCGGCGGCCATATGGACCATTTTCATCTGTTCCATCTGGCCCATGATCATCAACACAGCCGTGGGCGTGCAGCGCGTTCCGCAAGACTACATGAACGTGGCGCGCGTGCTCAACCTGAGCGAATGGAAGATTGCCACCACGGTCCTTTTCCCTGCGGTTCTGCCTTATATGTTGACCGGCGTCCGGCTGGCCGTCGGGACAGCATGGCTGGTCATCGTCGCAGCTGAAATGCTGACCGGCGGCGTGGGCATAGGCTTCTGGGTGTGGGACGAGTGGAACAACCTGAATGTGAAAAACATCATCGTGGCCATCTTCGTGATCGGCATCGTGGGGCTGCTGCTGGAGCTTCTGCTGATCAAGCTGGCCACTGCATTTACCTTTGAGGAAGTAAGGTCATGAGCAACGCCAAGTTCATTGAAATCCAGGGCGTGGAGCAAACCTTCAAGACCGCCAAGGGAGTGTTTCCGGCCTTGCGCAATATTGACCTGAGCATCGCCAAGGGCGAGTTCGTCGCGCTCATCGGACACTCGGGCTGCGGCAAGAGCACGCTGCTGAACCTGATTGCGGGACTGACCACGCCAACCGCGGGCGTCCTGCTCTGCGCCAACAAGGAAATCCATGGGCCGGGGCCGGAGCGCGCCGTAGTATTTCAGAACCACTCGCTACTGCCGTGGCTGACTTGCGAAGGCAACGTCTACCTGGCCGTCGAGCGCGTTTTTGGAACCACCCAAAGCAAGTCTCAGCTCAAGCAGCGCACCGCCCAGGCCCTGGACCTTGTCGGGCTTTCCCATGCGGCGCATAAGCGTCCCGGCGAGATATCTGGCGGCATGAAGCAACGCGTAGGAATTGCGCGTGCACTTTCGATGGAGCCGCAGGTCCTGCTGATGGACGAGCCCTTCGGAGCGCTGGATGCTCTCACGCGCGCCAAGCTACAGGACGAGTTGTTGGAAATCGTGGCACGTACGCGCAGCACCGTGGTCATGGTGACCCACGATGTCGATGAAGCCGTGCTCCTGTCAGACAAGATCGTGATGATGACCAATGGCCCCGCCGCTACCGTTGGCGAATTGCTTCACGTGAATATAGAGCGCCCGCGCAGTCGCGTGAAGCTGGCCGAAGACCCGCGCTATCTGCATGCGCGCAAGGCGGTCATGGATTTTCTCTACACGCGGCAGCGGCATGTGGAAAGTGCGGCGTGAAAGCAGCATGATCCTGGGCCGCGCTCAGTCCAGGCGCCTTTAGTGCCTCCCAGGCCTCTCGGGGGCACCCGGTGCTCGTGGAGAAACAAGAGGGTTTCCTTGTAGGAGCGGCTTCAGCCGCGATTGGTTTCCTTCGGAGCACAAGACGCCATTGATGACGGTGACCCTTCGCGGCTGAAGCCGCTCCTACAAAGGCAGAGACGATGGAGGCCGTTTTGGGCTTTCAAAGTTTTGTTTCTCATGAGCCTGTTCAAAGTCCCCACTCCAGCTGAGCATCCCATCCATAAACATCCGCGGATCTGACTTCCCCAGCCCCTTGAGCGAGCCCCCTGGTAGAGAAGACCCCTCCAGCGTAGCAGCCCGTTCGGAAACACCCGGGGAGCTGGCTTTGCCAGGCCCAGGGTGCGCTACCTCAAGGGAAAGCCCCCTCCAGCGTAGCAGCCCCTTCGCAAACACCCGGGGAGCTGGCTTCGCCAGTCCCCTGGGTGTGTCCCCCTCCGGGGGAAGGCGCGCAAGCGCCTCAGGGGGGCTACCCATTTCGCCCTAGGCCGTTTTGCCCATTGGTGCCATGGAACTACGCGCCTAAACTGACCGCCACAGTCCGGCAACGGCACATCCGGCGTTTGCCGGTGAACAAGTGGCTCCGGGCAGTTCATCGGGAGCTTTAGATGAGGTCGATGACTCGGATTCTGGTCCGGACGGGCCCGCTGATCGTAGTAGCCGCCCTAATGGGAGCCATGCCCGCGCTGGCGCAGGCCCCCGACGCCGAGGCGGCTGCCGACCGCGCTGCCCAGACTCGACTGGCAGACGTGGACACTCTGGTGGCCCTGACCAGCGAGGGCGCAATCCTTTATGCGCAGGATGAAGTCAAGCTAAACGGCTATCAGTACTGCAGTCAGGCCGTCGCCTTGGCGGAGGCGGGTGAATTCCGGCAGAGCATTCGGGCTGCCAGCAAGGCGCTGCATCTGGCCAACGCGGGCAATGACGAGAACCTCAAAGCACTGGCCAACCGTGACCTGGCCATTGCCTATAGCTATGGGGGTCAACTGGACAAATCCATTGAGTTCGCGCGCGAGGCACTGAGACACACCCCGAAAGATCCTCAGATCGTTTACGCGCCAGCACACAAGATGATTGGCGACGCGAGGTTTCGCAGGGGCGACCACGCAGGCGCGGTCCTCAGCTACGAGGAAGCGCTCACCCTCAGTTCGCCGCGCTATGCGCCGCTAGTGCAGGCCTCGCTCACCAACGCGCTGATAGAAACCGGCGATCTGGCAAGGGCGCGAGAATTGCTCGGCAAGATTCCCAACCAGCGCGAGCCGGGGCTGCAAGCGCAGCTCGATCGTACGCATGCGCGCCTGTTGCTGGCAGAAAAAGGCCTGAGGAAGCGCTGGCGGCCTACCGCAAACTCACCGAACGGACCTACGGGGTTGACAGCCGCTACTTCCATTTATGGGCCTGGGACGGTGTGGCACGTGCCGAGCAAGCGCTGGGTCGCAAGACCGAGGCCACGCAGGCCATCGACCGTGCTCTAGCGGACATTGATCAGGTGCGTTCCAAGTTCCGCAGCGAAGAAATCAAGATAGGCCTGTTCTCGGACCTGCAATCCGTGTTTGAACGGGGGTTGGTGCTGAACGGCGAACAAGGCAACGAAGCACGGGCCTTCGAGATCAGCGAGCGCAGTCGCTCGCGAGCACTGCTGGACGCAGTTCGCGGGCGCGCCGATCTGGACGCCGGTGCGTCGCGAACACTTGGCCTGCCGGCGCTCCAGGCCAGCCTGCGCCCCAATGAAAGAGTGGTGCAATTTCACGCACTGCCCACTTATCTGCAGGTGTGGGTGATTGGGCCCGACAGCATCAAGGGGCACCGGGTGGAGGTTCCGCGCGAAGAACTGACTGAACTGGTCGAAGTGTTCCGAAATTCCGTGGTGCGCGGAAGACGCACGGCGATTGGCAACGCGGAGAAGATGGGCGCGGCACTGATCGCTCCGCTCGGGCTGACGCCGGGGCAGCGCCTGGTGATCGTGCCACATGGGCCGCTGCACTACCTACCGTTCCAGGCGTTGCGCGTGGACGGACACTACCTGATTGAGCAGCATCCGGTGTCGGTAGCCCCTTCTGCAAGCATCGCCATGCAGTTGGCACAGCGTGTTCCGAAGGCATCTCCCATTCTCACGGCGTTTGGCAATCCGCGGATCGAAGACAAGTATGAGTTGCCCGGCGCCGAAGCTGAAGTGAACCAGTTGGCAAGATTGTTCCCGAACAACAGATTGTTCATGGGAGAACAGGCCAACAAGACACAGTTCCGGCAGGCTGTGGCTCGCACACCCGTGCTTCATGTGGCGGCACATGCCGAAGTGGACGAAGTGGATCCGCTCTACTCGCGCATTCTTCTGGCCAACGAAGGGGGTCGGCAGAATTTCCTGGAAGCGCACGAAATTCTGGACATGCGCATGCCGGAGACTGCACTGGTCACGCTCTCGGCCTGTGAGTCGGGACTGGGGCGCATTGCCCAGGGCGACGAAGTACTGGGGTTCACGCGTTCGTTCCTTGCGGCTGGCTCGTCGAGCTTGATTGCCTCGCTGTGGCCCGTGTCCGACGACGCGACGGCGTTGCTGATGAGCACCCTCTACGGCGAGTTGTCGAAGGGCCAGGATGTGCAGCAGGCGTTGCAAGCCGGGCAGCTTGCGGTACTGAAGGATCCCAAGCTGGCACACCCGTTCTTCTGGGCGCCCTTCAATCTGATCGGCAACTGGCGTCTGACGCTGGGTGGTTGACGCTTAGCGAAGATTGGAAAAACAACATGCGCACGCACACATCGATTGCACCATCCGTGCAGGACACAGAAAAGAGTCCTTGGCGGCTAAAGCCGCTCCTACAAGCGGTCGGTTATGCAGGGGCCCTGAGCGTGATCATTGGCTGGATCGCTCTGAGTACGAGCGGCTTGGTGCATGCCCAAAGTGGCACCATACCTGGCTCTACACCAGAAGTGCAAGGCTTACCCGCAGTGAGTGCCCCTTCTGCCACCTTCCGATTGAACGACGTGCGCTTCTCCGGGGCACAGATGATGGAGACAGCCGAGCTGCGGGAGTTGGCGCAGCCGTACCTTGGCCGGGAAGTGGCCATGGCAGATCTGGAAAAGCTGGCGGCCAGCGTCACGGCACGTTACCGCGAGCGCGGGTACTTCCTGGCGCAAGCGATTGTGCCGGTGCAGACCGTGCAGGGCGGTGTGGTCGAGATCAGCGTCATCGAAGGCCGCCTGGGCAAGGTTGATGTGCAGGTGGCGCCGGATGCGCCCATCAGTGCCGAGCGCGTACGCGGCTTTCTGGAGCCGCTCAAGGTGGGCGAAGCGGTGAACGCGCAGGCCTATGAGCGCGCCATGCTGCTGCTGTCGGACCAGCCGGGCATACGTGTTTCCTCCGGGTTGCAGCAGGGCGCGCAGCCGGGCACTGTCGATCTGGCCGTGGAGGTGGTTGCCACGCCCCGATTCACCGGGTCGGCGGATGCAGACAGCCACGGCACCCAGGAGTCCGGGCGCTACCGCCTGGGCGGTTCCGTGCGCTGGGCCAGCCCCACCGGCATCGGCGACAACCTGGATGCGCGCGTCATGGTGTCCAACGGCAACAACCTGCAGTTCGGTCGCGTGTCGTATGAGGCGCCTCTTGGAACCTCGGGGCTGCGTGCAGGGCTGGGGCTGGCTCGCGTGCAGTATCAGGTAGGCGGCGAATTCGAACCGCTGGACGCGCGCGGCCACGCCAATGTCGTGGACTTCTCCCTGAACTACCCGTTCATCCGCCAGCGCGGGCACAACTTGCTGGGTCGCCTGTCACTCGAAGCGAAGGAGTTGAAAGACGAGTTCCGCGCGGTGGATCTGTCGATTCCAAAGCGCGTGCATGCGCTTGGCGTGGGATGGGCCTGGGACCGACGCGACAACATCGGCGGCGGTGGGTATTTCGCCAGTTCGGGCACGCTTTACAGCGGCCGCCTGCAGATTCGCGATGCGGGCGCGCGAGCCGCCGACGCGGCAGGCCGACAGACGGAAGGGGGCTTCACCAAGCTCGCGTTCCAGGTGTCACGCCTGCAGGCGCTGGCGCCTCGGCATTCGCTATATGTTTCCATCGGCGGCCAATGGGCGAGCAAGAATCTGGATGCGTCGGAGAAACTTGCCCTGGGCGGCGCGCGGGCGGTACGCGCCTACCCGTCGAGTGAGGCCTTGGTTGATCAGGGCTGGATATCTACCGTGGAATACCGCTGGGCCGTTACGGATGAATTGACGCCCTTTGTCTTTTTTGATGCCGCCCATGGCCGTCGCGCCAAGAGCGCCGCCGAAGCCGACAACGGCATCAGCCTGCGCGGGGCGGGGCTTGGCCTTTCCTGGGGCCGCCCCGGTAACTTCTCGGTAAACGCCACGCTGGCCTGGCGCGTGGGAACCGATCCGGCCCAAACCGACGGTGGTGGCCGTAACCCCCGATTCTTCATTCAGGCACAAAAGGTGTTTTGAAATGAAACAGATAACCTCTTACTCCTATTCCATGCCGAACAGGATGAGGGCACTCAACCCCCTGTTCCTGGCGATGGCCTGTGCGGGAGTGCTGCCCGCGCTGGCACAGACCACTGACGGCTTGCCTCAGTTACTGACGGTGCCTGCCAACAGCGGTGCGGTGAGCCAATCGATTTCAGGTAGCACCATGACCATCACGCAGGGTACAGCCCGCGCGGTGGGTAACTGGCAAAGCTTTTCGATCGGTGCGGGCAACACAGTCAATGTCTTGCAGCCCAATGCCAGCAGCGTGCTGCTGAACCGTGTCACGGGCGTCACGGCCTCCAATATCGACGGTGCGCTCAATGCCAACGGTCATGTGTATTTGGTCAACCCCAATGGCGTGACGTTTGGGCGTACCGCGCAGGTCAACGTGGGCGGCATCATTGCTACCACGCTGGGCATCAGCAACTCTGACTTCATGGCCGGCGGACCGCTGACCTTCCAGGCCACTGACGCCAATGCCGATGCGCGGGTGGACAACTTCGGCCAGATTGTCGCCAACAGCGGGCTGATCGCCCTGATGGGACTGGGGGTGCGAAACATCGGCACGCTCACTGCGGAACGTGGCACGGTGGGCCTGGTGAGCGGCCAGACGGTGGTGATCGATCCCGTCGGCGATGGCCTGACGACGATCCGCATCCAGACGCCGAATGAGGGTTTCAGCCAGATCGGCAACTCGGGCGCGATCTCTGCCGATGGCGGCCGCGTGCAGTTACTGGCCGCATCTCAGAACAGCGTCGCGGAGATCCAGCAGGACGGAACCGTACGGGCGCGCTTCATCAATAGCCGCGCGGGCGAGATCGTCCTGGAGGCCACCGGAAGCACGGGCGGCGAAAGCAACACCCAGATCATCACAGGGCAACTCGACGCGAGCGGCGGGTCGGCAGGCGCTGGCGGGAGTATCAGCGTGCGTTCATCGGGTGACGTGGACCTGTTCGGCAAGGGTACGCCGGCCGACTTGAACGCCAGCGGGACCACGGGAGGAAGTGTCAGCATTCAGGCAGGTGGCGCCATTGGCTTGAGCCGCTCCACCCCGGACATACCAGCCACCGTTACGGCAGACGGCAGCACCGGCTCTGGCGGACGCATCGACATCCAAGCGGACGGCACCTCAAGCATGGAGTATGCCGGCGGCGTGGCCATCAGCCCCAACACCACCATCAGTGCCAGCGCCCTGGGTGCCAGTGGCAACGGCGGCACGGTCAACATCATTGGCGGGCAGTGGCTTCGCGCGCACGGACAGATCAACGCCAGCAGTCAGGGTGGCACCGGTGGGAACGTGGAAACGTCCGCGCCGGCCTTCAGCCTGGATGGCATTCGCGTGAACACTTCCGGAAGCACCGCTGGCACGTGGTTGATCGACCCGTACGACGTGGACATCGTGTCGGGCGCGGCGGCGGGCAGCCTGCCTGGCGGCGTGTTCGTCCCTGTCGCCAATTCGACGATCCAGGATGGAGACATCAATGCCGCGCTGAACTCTGGCACGAACGTGACGATCACCACCGGAGGTGCAGCCAACGGGGCAGCCGCGGGAGACGTTCACTTCGTGACCAATTTTGACCCCACGCCCTGGTGGACAGTGAACATTTCCCGCACTACGGGATCGACTCCGGTGACGTTTCGCGTCGATGCAGATTCATCCATCTTCGCTGACCAGGGGACGCGGATCGGCTCGACGGCGGGCCCCCTGCACGTTCAACTCAACGCGGGCCTCTCGTCTCCCAGCGGAGGTGTCAACTACACCGGCCAGATCGACACGGCAGGTGGCAACCTTGATATTGCCGGATCGGCAGGCGTACAGCTGTCCACGACGACGATTGACCTGGGAGCGAGTGGTCGTGCGCAGATTAGCAGCCCGACTGGCAGCGTCTTCATGGGCGATTCGACGATCGACGCTCAATCCGGCGACGTGTCCATCTCGGGCCTGTCGGGCAACGCGGCTGGGCAAGACGGCGTCGGACTGTTCCGAAGCTCCATTAACACCACCTCTGGGCGCGTGCTGATTTCTGGCGTTGGCCGCAGCACAACCATACGGGATTTTCCAGACGAAGCTCATGGCGTAGTGATGGGCTACTTCAGTTCCATTTCCACGGGAACGGGCGACATTCGCATGGCCGGCGCTTCCTCCAGCCTTGATCCTGTGATCGCCCCCACCGGCAAAGGCGTGTGGATGCTGGCCGGCAGCAGCATCTCCAGCGCGAGCGGCACCGTTGCGGTGACCGGCAGCACCTCCCTCGCGGATGCAGGCGTTCAGCTTGATCCGGCTTCCACCATTGAGGTCATAGCGCCTCCCGCCCGCATCGACAGCGGTGGCGTTGTCGTAATGCGAGCGTCCAACAATGGGACGTCCGACGCGCTGGTTCTGGGTGGAACCCTCACGGCAGGCAGCGTTATGAACCTCAGACCTGGTGTGGTTAGCGCCACCGGCGTGGCTTCGGATCGGCCGGGCGACGCCATCACGCTCGGTGGCAGTGCCGCCACCGGTTTCGCGCTTTCTTCAACCGAAGGTGCCTTGGTCAGCGCGCCGACTGTGATCGTTGGCAGTGACGCCCATGCTGCCAACATCGACGTGGTGGGGCCGCTTGGCCTGCCCGCGACCAATTCGCTCACACTGCAGAACGATGCGGGAGGCAACATTCATGTGGGCGCACCCTTGAGCTTCCAGACCGTGGGCCTTTCCAGCCGAGGAAACATCACGCAGACGGCTCCGATCGTCGCCGACACCGTGCTGGCGCGATCAAGCACAGGTAGCGTACTGCTGGAAAACAGCGGAAACGACGCTGCAGCGAACACCCTGGGAGGCTCAGCGGCCGAGTGGTTCTCCTGGGTAGACGCCAATGACGTGCACCTGGGCCCAGTGACAGCCGCCGGAATGGCAGCTGCCACCAATGTGCCGCAAACCATCGCGGCGAATGCAATTGTGGCTAACAGGGTTCTGGTGCGGACTCTCAGCGGCCAGTTGAGTCTGGGGCTGCCAGTGACCGGCTTCACCAGCACCGACCTCGTCTCGGCCAGCAGCTTCCGCAATAGTGGTGGCTCCATCTCTGGCGGACCGTGGCGAGTCTGGGCAGACAGCTGGATCGGCGAAACCCGTGGCGGACTGGCCGGCTCAGGCATCTATCCGAATCTTTACGGATGCACTTATCTCGGCACCTGTGGGGTCGTGGTGTCTCCCGCTGACAACCACTTCATTTACACCCAGCGCCCGACCGCGACGGTGACGATCCAGAATGCCAGCCGCGAGCAAGGCGCCCCTAACCCGCCGTTCACAGCCACTCTGAACGGTCTGATCCTGGGAGACACGGGCGTCGGCATTGTCGGCTCGCCCGCGACCACGGCAACGATAGACAGCCCCGCCGGCAATTACCCCATCACTGGTGCTTACACCTCGGCTGAAGGCTACAGGTTGAACGTGGTGCCAGGCACACTTTCGGTAGCCACGGTGCCGCCGCCGCCACCACCACCACCACCACCGCCTCCCCCCAATCCGCCGCCGCCGTCTCCGCCACCGCCTGAACCCCCAGCGCCGGCACCTGAACCCCCACCACCCGCGTCGCAAATACCCTGGGTGCCCGTGCCAGACAAGTTGCTGGAGCCCTCGAATACATACACCTTCGATCGCAACATCAACCCGGCACCTATTTGCCTGGCGACAGGCCCGCTTGATGGCGAGCGCAGTGAATCAGGTATAGACCTGCTTGCACAGGAATGGTCGCGCGTGCGCTCCCGACCGAACCTGACAAACTGTATCGATACAGGAACCAAGAACGGCTGCGGGGACTTTTGAGAGGTCAACTGCAGCACCCTGCCCCGCTCGCCATGCCCCTCCCAAGCCCATGCCCTGGCAGGCGTCAATAGCTATAAAAAATATAGCTATTGACCCTGCATAAATGAAGGCTGAGCAGCACTCCTGACTTTCGGCATAGGCCATGGAGCCGAGCGGGCAGATTCAGCGCTTATCCCCTCGGAAGTTTTCAGCATCCTCTGTGAGTAGTCCATTCGAGGGATTTGCCCGGGCGACCAAGCCGGGGACACTCACTCGGTAGGTATCCAACCGAGACGCGGGAGTGGCAATTGACTTGGCGATCAAGGGTTCTGTGGAGTGAAGGCATGCTGCTGCAGCCACAGCATCTGCAGCAGAATGACCGCCACCTCGATCATGTAAGGCATCGGTTGCTGCAAAGCACCACACCTTACGCGTGGGGTTTTGCGGAGCTCGAACTCGACCAAGCGGCATTGGCACTGGGCAAAATTGCCTTGGTCAAGGCGATCGGCGTGTTCGGAGACGGCACGGTGTTCGACATGCCATCGGTGGACCCCCTGCCACCACCGATCGACATCCCCCCAGGGCTGCGGGACGAGACGATTGTGCTTGCCTTGCCTTTGCGCCGCCCTGGAGCGCGCGAGACCGATGTCGAAGCCGAGGACCCCCTGGTTCGGCATCAGGTTCTCGAGTCTGAAGTGCCCGACTCCAACACCGCTGGTGAACGAACGGCGCTTCTTCAGCTGGGACAATTACATACGCAGCTGATGCGTGCCGGCGATGCGACCGACGCGTGGGCCGCCCTGAACTGCGTTCGGGTGCTGGAGCGGCGTGCTGACAACCAGTTGATGCTCGACCGGGCTCACATTCCGCCCACGCTCGACTGCCACCCCCAAATCTCTCTGCGAGGTTGGCTGGAGGAATTGCTGGGCTTGCTGCGCCAGCGCGGCGAAGCTCTGGCCGGACGCATGAGTCAGGGTGGCACTGGCGGCGTGGCAGAGATTGCGGACTTCATGCTGCTGCAGGTGGTCAACCGGCACGAGGCGGTTTTCGGACACCTCACGCGCACCTCCATCCTGCACCCACAGCGCTTCTATGAACAGGGACTGGCACTGGCGGGAGACCTGGCAACCTTCCGCGATCAACGCCGAGTGACGCGCTTCCCGCCTTATGTGCACGACGATCTCGCTGCGAGCTTCCGGCCTTTGATGGACGACCTGCGCCGCAGTCTCTCCATGGTGCTGGAACAATCGGCCATACGCATCGATCTGCACGACCGCAAGCATGGCGTACGGGTGGCCGTGATTTCCGACGTGGAATTGCAGCGCAACGCGACCTTCGTGCTGGCCGTGATGTCGCAGATGCCAGGCGAAGCCCTGCGCGCGCGGTTCCCGACCCAGGTGAAGATCGGACCGGTCGAGCGCATCCGCGACCTCGTTAATCTGCATCTACCGGGCGTCACGCTGACGCCATTGCCCGTGGCGCCTCGGCAGATTCCATTTCATTCAGGAGCGAGCTACTTCGAGCTCGAAACGCGCAACAGCGACCTGTGGCGCCAACTGGAACAGTCAGGGGGGATGGCCATGCATATTGCGGGTGATTTTCCGGGGTTGGATCTGGCGTTCTGGGCCATTCGATCATGAGCACCCCAGACCCCTTCTCGGCGTTCGAATCGGAACGCACGGTGATCAAACCCAAGCCGCGGTCCGGGCCGTCGGCTTCGCCCTCGGGTTCACCGCCGCCTCCCCGGACTCCGCCCTGCCAGACGTGGCACGCATGGAGTTGCTCAACCCACTGGTGTCAGCAGCAGGCCCGCTGTTGGGGTTGGCAGCGCGGTTGCGCGGCATGGCGCACGTATCCGATCCTGCCGCGCTACGCGCCTCGACCACACAGGCCATACAGCGCTTTGAGTCGGAGGCGCGTAAATCAGGCGCCACCAACGAAACCGTGCTCGCCGCGCGTTACGTGCTATGTACTGCGATCGACGAGGCTGTGGCCAACACACCCTGGGGCGTACGCTCAGGCTGGAACAAGCAGAGCTTGCTGGTTCAATTTCACAATGAAACCTGGGGAGGCGAGAAGGTCTTCCAACTGCTCGCCAAGCTTGTACAGGATGTGACAGGCAATCGCTCTCTGATCGAACTGATGTACTGCGTTCTGGCACTGGGCTTCGAGGGACGCTACAGGGTCATCGACAACGGACGATCACAACTGGAGGCCCTGAGGCAACGCCTGGCAGAGATGATCCGCAAGGACCGTCCCACACTGGAGGCAGAGCTTTCCCCGCATTGGCGAGGCCACACCGGCGAGATCAAGCGCCTGCGCGACGTGCTACCGCTGTGGGTATATGCCACCGCCTTGCTACTGTTGCTGGCCTTGGTCTGGCTGGCGTTTAGCCTGTCTCTCAACCGCCGCTCAGACGCGGTGTATTCCTCCATTGCCGGCTTGCGAGTTCCCCGGCGACGGCAGCCGCGCCAGCGCCGCTGGCCAAGGTGCCACGCCTGGCGCGCTTTCTGGAGCCGGAGATCCGCGAAGGCCTGGTCACCGTCACGGACGAAGCTGATCGGAGCATCATTCGTTTGCGGGGTGACAGCTTCTTTGCCTCGGGCGGCGTCGAGCCGATGACCAAGTCCCTACCCGTGCTCAAGCGCATCGGGGAAGCGCTGGCAGAGGTCAAGGGTGACATTCTGATCACCGGTCACTCCGACAATCAACCCATCCGCTCGCTGAGATTTCCTTCCAACTGGCATCTCTCTGCGGCCCGCGCCGAAAGTGTCAAGACGGCGCTGCTCGGCCAGGTCGAAGCCAGCCGCATGCGTACCGACGGACGCGCAGACTCGGAGCCCCTGGCGCCCAACGACACCCCCGCCGATCGCGCGCGAAACCGCCGTGTCGAGATCATGCTGATCACCGGTCCCAGCGGAGCTCCGCCAAGGAATGAGCCACAAGGGAGTGCACCGCCGGTGAACACCCCACCGAAAGGAGGCCAGCGATGAGAGGATTGCTCCGGTTCGTGTTCTCGCCGTGGCTGATCGTCGGTAGCGCGCTGTCGATGCTCTCGGTGCTGGTCTGGTGGGTAGGGCCGCTGCTACGCATTGGAGCGTTTTCGCCACTGGAGAAGCCTGGGGTGCGCGCAGCCGTGATCGCGCTACTGGTGGTGGTGGTCATAGGCCGCTACGTATGGCGTCACTGGCGAGCACGCAAGGCCAGCCAGCGGCTGACGGAGGGCTTGGTCAAGCCGGTCGAGAGCAAAGCCGCTCCCACCACGCCAGGGGAGCAAAAATCCTGGGCGAGCGCTTCGCAGAGGCCGTTCAAACCCTGAAGCGCATGCGCATCGAGCGTACCGGCAAGAAGACTGGTATGCGAGACTGGTTCGCCATTTCGGGTGGCAATTACTTGTACGACCTACCCTGGTATGTATTCATCGGCGCGCCGGGCTCCGGCAAAACCACCGCGCTGGTCAACTCAGGGCTGACGTTCCCGCTGGCCGAGAAGTTCGGCACGGGTGCAATCAAGGGCATTGGGGGCACGCGCAACTGCGACTGGTGGTTCACGGAAGAGGCCGTTCTCATCGACACGGCGGGCCGTTACACCACGCAAGACAGCAACCAGACCGAGGATCAGAATGCCTGGTCGGGCTTTCTCGGCCTGCTGAAGAAAAACCGCCCCCGTCGACCCCTCAATGGTGTGCTGCTCACCGTGAGTGTGGCCGACCTGATGCAGCCGGCGCAGGCCAGGGCCGAACTGAGCGCGGCCATGCGCGCACGTCTGCAGGAGCTGGACCAGCGCCTGGCCACTCGCCTGCCCGTGTATGTGATGGTGTCCAAGGCCGATCTGCTGAGCGGGTTCACCGAGTTCTTCGATGACCTGGGCAAGACGCAACGCGAGCAGGTGCTCGGCTTCACGCTGCCGGTGGAGCAAAGCGATCACGTGGCAGAGCGCGGAGTCTCGGATCTCTTTACACAAGAGTTTGGGCTACTCAGAGACCAGCTGAACGACCGTCTCATCGCACGCATGCAGGCCGAAACCGACCCCCGGCGCCGGGCGGCGATTTTTGCGTTTCCGGCGCAGTTCGCTGCCTTACAGGGATCATTGGCCGAAACGCTGGATCAGGTTTTCCTGGGCTCCAAGTTCAGCCAGCCACCGTGGATTCGCGGTGTGTACTTCACCAGCGGCACGCAAGAGGGCAGCCCCTTTGATCGCGTCATGGGAAGTCTTTCACGCAGCTTCGGCTTGGAGCGAGCCATTGTGGCGCCGCAGAAAAATTCAGGGCGCAGCTACTTTCTAACCAACCTGTTGCGTGAGGTGGTTTTCCCGGAGCAGGATCTGGCGGGCGCCGACGCTCGCCAGGAACGCCGCACGAAAACCATGCGGTTGGCGGCCCTGGGAGCCATGGGAGTAGTCACGATAGCGTTGCTGGCGGGGTGGAGCTATAGCGCCTGGCGCAACGCGCTCTACCTTGATGCTGTTCAGGCCAAAGTGGAAACCACGAAACAATCTCTACTCGCCCTGTCTTCGGGCGCCCAGAATATTGCCGCCGTGACGCCCGTGCTGCAGAACCTGCGTGACATCTGGAAGGTGCCGGAAAATAACGAAGGCGATCCGCCGGTCTCCATGACACTGGGTCTGTATCAGGGCGACAAAATGGACTCCGCCGCCGCCAATGCGCACCAGCACGCGCTCGCTGAAGTATTTTTGCCGAAGGTCTCCCGCCGCATTGAAGAGCAGCTTCGCAGCGCGGGCAAGGACAACCTCGAGTTCGCGTATGAAGCGCTCAAGAGCTACGTCATGCTGCATGAGCCCGAGCATTTCGACAGCGAGGCGCTCAAGGCCTGGGTGATGCTGGACTGGAACCGCAGCCTGGACCGCGGTCTCTCCCCGCAGCAGTTGCCGGCGCTGGAGCAGCAGCTCGACACCCTGCTGGCACAAGGCGCTCCACGCGCCACAACACAGATCGACGAGGCGCTCTTGCGCAGCACGCGAGCCATGCTGGCAAGCTACCCCATTGAGCAGCGCATCTTCAGCCGCCTGAAACGCCTGCGGCTCGGGCGCGACATCCCGGCGTTTTCGGTCGCCACTGCCGGTGGCCCTTCCGCACCGCTCGTGTTCGAGCGTGTCAGCGGCCAGCCACTCACGGAGGGCGTGCCGGGCCTGTTCACTTACGACGGCTATCACAAGCGTTTCCAGCAGGAAGTGGCTGCTGTCACGCCGGTGCTGGCGAGCGAAGACCCATGGGTCCTGGGACTTGAGCGAACGGGGCTGGACGCAGCCAAGGATGCGGCTGCGCTGGGCCAGCTGACCGATCGGGTTCGGCGACTTTACCTCGAGGAATACGCCAAGATCTGGCAACAATTTCTGGCGGACATTCGCCTGATCCGTGTCAGTGGCGTTGAGAAAAACATCGAAATCGCGCGCATCCTCTCCGGCTTCGATTCACCCCTGGCCAAATTCCTGAAAGCCGCAGTGCACGAGACCACGCTCACGCCCAGCGCTGACCCTGCGAAACCCAACATGGTCAGCAAAGCCGCGGAGACCGTGCGCAGCACGCGGCAAGGACTGGAGCAGCTCTTCGGCGGCGAAACTCAGCGCCCCGTGGCCGCCGGCAAGAGCATTGAAAGCATCGTCGACGACAAGTTCGAGGCTCTGCGCCGTTTGGTGACGGCACCGGCACAAGGGCAACCGCCCCCCTGGATGATGCGCTGAAATTGTTCAACGAGGTCTACGTTTACCTCACAGCGGTGGATACAGCGGTCAAGGCTCGATCATCGCCGCCAGCCGGAGACGTCGCCGGCAAGCTGCGTTCGGACGCTGGCCGTCTGCCCGAACCGGTGCGATCCATGGTTGAGAACCTCAGCCAGGCGGGCGCCGCGCAGGCCCGCATCGCCGAGCGCGGCAATCTTAGCCAGGATCTTCAACCAGTGGCCAGCTTCTGCGCAAAAGCGATCACCGGCCGCTACCCGTTCAATCCGTCGAGCACGCGCGACGTACTGCCAGAGGACCTAGGCCAGATGTTCGGCCCGGGTGGCCTGATGGAAGATTTTTTCCAGAAACGACTAGCTTCCCTGGTAGACACCAGCCGGCGCCCCTGGCGCTACAAACCGGTGGCCGAGCAAGGGGCCATTACCACGGCAGCGCTCGCGCAGTTCGAGCGTGCGGCCGTCATACGCGATATCTTCTTCCGCGGGGGTGGCCGCACGCCATCCATCCGGCTGGACTTCAAGCCTGTGGAAATGGACGCCAGCATCACGCAGTTCATTCTGGATGTCGATGGGCAAGTGGTTCGCTATGGCCACGGGCCGATTGTCCCCATGACCATTCAATGGCCTGGCCCCAAGGGCAGCAATCAGGTGCGCGTTCAGCTCAGCCCACCTTCAGCCAGCGGCGGGCTCTCGGGCATGACGATGGATGGCGCGTGGTCGCTGTTTCGCGTGCTCGACCGCTCACAACTTGAGCCGGGCGATGCGCCAGAGAAATTCTTTGTGACTTTCGCGGTGGACGGACGCAAGGCCCGGTTCGAGGTCACCACCAACAGCGTGCAGCATCCGCTGCGTTTGCGTGAGATGCGGGAGTTCTCCTGCCCGGAGGGTTTATGAGGGCTTACCGCGGAGGCTTCGACTAAATGACACGCCCCAGTCTGTCGTCTCCAGGATGGTTCGGCAAGCTGCCCGGCGCGGGCGATTTTGCGCACCGCCGAATGCCGCATGCGCTGCGCACCGTGTGGGACGACTGGCTGCATGACGGTCTGGCCGACCTGCGGGCTCGCCACCAGGGATGGGTGGAGTCTTACCTGACAGCCCCCATCTGGTGCTTCTTGCTGGCCCCCGGCGTAGCCGACGACTCGGCGTGGATGGGTGCCATGGCTCCTTCGGTGGATCGGATCGGCCGGTATTACCCGATCGCCGTGTTCGCTCCCTTGGAAGGCAACCCCTCGGATTGGTGGAGAGCTGCGCAGCATGTGCTGCTGCAGGCATTGGAAGATGACGCCAACGCCGAGCACTTTGAACGCCTCATTGCGGCTGTGTTCGCGCCTGTCGCGCTGAATAACCTGAACACCGACCACAACACCCACCTTCTGGGCCCAGGGCGGACCGCGTGGATGCCAGCGTGGAATCCGAGTATCGAACCCGCCATGGAAATGGAGGGACTGCCCGTGGGCCCCATGTTTGACCGTCTGTTCGATATGCACAGTGCTGCAGCGAGCGTGGAAGGAGGCGCCTGATGGAAAGGCCTGAGCCGGAGGTTACCGGCCGGAAAGATCAAGACATGACCGTGATCGCCGGCGGCGACCTAGGGGCCACCCGCGTACTGGACCCGGCGGCCACTCGCGTCTTGACCGGAAGCACACCTCCTCCCTCCACCGGCGGTAAGCCGGGCACCACCAAGCCGTCGGGCGACGGGGGATGCCACTGTTCTGCCTCCTGGCACTCGGCTTGGCGAATTCGAGATCACAAACATCGTCGGCCAGGGAGGGTTCGGTGTTGTCTACGAGGCCTGGGATGCGGCGCTGGAGCGGGTGGTCGCCATCAAGGAATACATGCCTTCATCGCTGGCATTCCGCCACGCGGATGGCTCGGTAGCGCCGCAGTCGGAAGGCAAGAGCGACACTTTCCAGCTGGGCATGCGCAGCTTTATCAACGAAGCGCGCCTGCTTGCCCAGTTCGATCATCCGTCGCTGCTGAAGGTGTACCGATTCTGGGAAGACAAGGGCACGGCTTACATGGTCATGCCGCTGTATCGTGGTCGCACGCTGCGCGAGAAACTGGCCAGCATGTCAGAAAGCCCGGGCCAGGCGTGGCTCACCAGTTTGGTCGATGGCGTGAGCCAGGCCTTGCAAGTGATGCACGGGGCCAACTGCTACCACCGAGACATTGCTCCCGACAACATCATGCTGCTTGAGGGCACCGATCTGCCCGTGGTGCTGGATTTTGGTGCAGCGAGGCGCGTGATCACGGACCAGAACCAGGCAGTGACGGTCATCCTCAAGCCCGGATACGCTCCGGTAGAGCAATACGGAGACGTACCCGACATGGCACAGGGTGCCTGGACAGACGTCTACGCGCTCGCCGCGGTGCTCCACCTGGCCGTGTCGGGCAAAGTACCCCCGCCCTCGATCGGCCGCCTGCTGAGCGACACCTACGTGCCGCTGGCCGGCCAAGAGTCACTACGAGGCCGGTTCAGCGAGCCGTTCCTGCGCGCCATAGACGCAGGCTTGGCTGTGCGCCCCGAGCAAAGGCCGCAAACCATGCTCGAATTCAGGCGCACACTAGGTTTGGAGGGCACCGATTCGCAAGGCAGGCCAACCAATCCAACCACGCCACGCAGCGCTCCAAGCACTTCCACAGGAAGCACCTCCAACAAACCTGTGCTCAGTGGCAGTACAACGCAGCGCCCAGGAAAGTCTGCAACTGCTTGGCTGGGCGCCGTAGGGGTGGGCCTGCTGCTGGTAGGCGGCAGTGCGTGGTGGCTGTTGCGGCCCACCTCACCAACCAACTCCGCAGCCGCACCCGCCACCGAAGCCACCGCGCCCGCCCCGACAGGAAGGGTCACAGCACTCCCCGGCACCGCTGAACCCGCGCCTGAGCCAGCAGCCCCCGCTCCGCGCGACGCCATTCAATCTCTGGCCGCGCTGCGCCATGGCGCCACACCGGGGTTCGAGGTCACCGCCAGCAGCGCCAAGTCTCGCATGCAGATTGGTGCCGACCGCCTGGAATTCCAGGTCAGCAGCAATCGCCCTGGCCACGTCTATGCATTCCTGCTATCGAGCGACGGTCACATGTACCTCCTATTCCCGAACTCGATCGACAAACGCAACACCATCCGACCTGGCACGTCACTCACCCTGCCTCGGGCTTCCTGGCCGCTGGATGCCGGGGGTCCTGTAGGCACCGACCGCTTCGCCGTGTTGGTGAGCGAACGTGAACGCGAATTCACCTCGGTCGGTATTCAGTCCGACGGCTTGTTCCCGCAGTTTCCGCTACCCGTTCTTGCGGCCCTGGAGGCCACTCGCAGCAGCGAGGCCACCCCCTTGCTTGGGGAACCTGTCTGCCCCAAGGATAGCAAGTGCACCGATGCATTCGGGGTCGCTTTCTTTGAAGTTGAGCAGTATTGATCGTCTGCGAAGTAAGGCCTGCCATAAAAGCGCGCCACCGATCAACGAAGGAGTCTGAGATGCAAACTTTACGCAACAGCCCGCCTCTTCAACCCGTGCTGGCCATGCTCTTTGGACTGACCGCCGCAGGGTGCGCCAACATCCAGACACCCGCCCCAGCGCCCGTGGCGCAGACAGCACCGGCTCCGATGCCCTCCCCCGCTCCCGCTCCCGTTGTGGAGCCACCTGCTGCCAGCACACCGTCTCCGGCGCCTTCCACTGGTGGCAACATTGCCGGGCAAGCTCGAACCTTCTCCACCCAGCACGCCACCTACACGGCCGTCGACTTCGATGCCATTCCAGGCTGGAGCCGAGACGATTTTGCCGAAAGCTGGGACGCGTTCAAATCCAGTTGCAGCGTCCTGGGAAAACGCGCTTCTGCGTGGCGCCAGGTATGTGACCAGGCAAACCGCGTCGACGGAAAGAGCAACAGCGCCATCCGCGGATTCTACGAACGCGAGTTCTCGGTCTACCAGATCCGTGATGACGACCGACGCGCCAGTGGCGTGGTGACAGGCTACTTCGAGCCGCAGATCAACGGCAACCGAACCTACTCGCCGCCTTTCATCTACCCCGTCTACGCACAGCCTCAGGACATGCTGTTCCTGGACGCCCGAAAAATTCCGGCGGGCGCAAAGGGTACCGCCGTGGCCCAGGTTCAGGGCCGCGATGTAACGATTCAGCGCGGCTTGTCTACCCGCCAGATGGGCTCGGCAGGCTTTTACACGGTCGATCTGGACACGCTTAGCCGAGACACACTTGATCGGCGCATCCGCCTACGCGCTGATGGCAAGCGCCTGCTGCCCTACTACACACGGGAGGAAATTGAAACCAAAGGGGCGCCCAATGCGCGCGTGATTGCCTTTGTAGACAATGCCGCCGCACTGTATGAAATGCAGGTTCAGGGATCGGGCCGCATCCTGCTGCCGGGCGGACAAGTCATCCGGGTCGGCTATGCCGAACAGAATGGCCAGCCGTTCCGCCCCACCGTCGTGGCCTCAGCCTCCGGCCGCCCCAAGGGAGTCAGGGTGCGGGGCTCGACCATCGAGCTGGAACTGGATGACGAAGACGACAGCGACGTGCGCGCAGGCGTGCTGACACGCGGGTTCACGCTGGCTCCGGTGAAGTCAGGCGCGGTCGCGGTGCCTGGGCAGCGAGCCACCCAGCCGCTGGCCGGATCAGGCATTAAAGATCCTAGCTATGTGTTCTTCCGCGAGGTGGCGGAAAAAGCCGGCGCGACGGGGGCACTCGGCGTGCCGTTAACGGCCGGCCGTTCGATCGCGGTGGATCCGCGCAGCACACCGCTAGGGTATCCGGTGTTCGTCTCCACGAAGCAACCCAACTCAGCCACGCCGATGCAACGCCTGACGTTGGCGCAAGACACCGGCGGCGCGATTCGCGGGGCGATACGGGCAGATTATTTCTTCGGTGCAGGTCCCGACGCCGCGCAGAGCGCACGCCGAATGAAGCAGCCCGGCCAGATGTGGGTCCTCCTGCCCCGAGGCCTTTCCGTGGCCGCCAGCACAGGCTCGAATGTGCGCGTACGCGGCGCGGGCCTGGGCCTGGCCGAATGCCTGGTGCCCGACGGGGAGACTTGCGTAGAGGATTAGGGAACGAAGGCGTATTCACACTGGAGCGCGATCGCTTCGCATCGCATGCAAGACCTACTCAACCACTCTGAGAGCGCCGATCTGGGCGACCTATGGCAGCGGCGGCAACAACTGTCGCCGCAGGAGATGGGCCGCATGTACGACATCGTGACACGGGCGCTTCACCCTTGCGCACCCTCGGAGTTGCGCTCACTTGATGAGCCCAAGCAGGAACTCATCGCGCAATTCATCTATGCCAAGGTGCTACGGCTGAACGTACCCAGCATCTCACATACTGACCATGATGAGGAAGCGAAGGAGCCTGACGCAGCATCTCCGTGCGCATCACAGCAAAGCACTCCCTCCAGCGCAGTGGCGCTGTGCGCCTACTTCAAGCGCTACCTGATCGACTGCACGCGTGCCAGCCGTCTGCGTCGGCGTGTGTCGCTGGGTGAGGACGGCATCAACGAAGACCGGATAGAGGCAGAGCTAGGCGCCAGTGACGAAGAAGAAGATGCATTGCACGACCATGGCCTGACCGATGAAAAGGTGAGCGCGGCCGCGCGCGACTTCATCCATTCACTTCCCGCACCAGAGCGCCTGATGCTGTGCGAGAGTTTTGCCGAGGAACTCGCTGGCGGCCTTTCGGGTGTCGCGAGCCGGCATTGCATTGCCTCCTACCATTACCGCGCTGGCAAGCTGGGTCTCGTGCATTCACGCAGCGCTTTGCCACGAGACTATGGTCGCACGCTGATGGGCAGCTGGATCCAGAACACACTTCAGATCGAGATCGAACGCGAGAACATGAGCGCGATTCATCGGGTGTTCAAAATACTGGCGCTTGAAGCGTCTATGTGTCATGAAACACCTGTTCACACATGACGCCAAAGGCGGCTCCGTGACAACGCTTTGGCCACCGCTGGCACAAGTTCGAGCAGAACTGCTTGAGCATGATTATGCCGGGTGCCAGAACACCCCGGCGCCACCCGAGGGCAGCGCTCGGCCCGAAGTCCCGATCATCCGACACGAGGCCCCGGCCGCCCCGAAACCAGCCGCCGACGACCATCTGCTCGGCCCACTGCTAGACCTGGCGCGGCGCCGTCAGGCTGCGCGCATCCGCTTTCCTGCTCAAGCCTGGGAGCCGGGTTGCGTGGTGCAGACGCACCAGAACACCGCTCGCCTCGGAGTGTTGCTGGACCGCCAAGACGACTCCGGTGCGTTCTGGAGCGGCTGGCTGACCACTGCCGAACCCGACTGGGCCGGGTGGCACGACGTCCTGCTGGAGCCAGGCGATGAGCCCTCCGACCCTTCGGTCGCTGTCATTCAGGCCTGGAACCGCGTGCGCATAGCTTCTTCCCAGGAGCCGGCTTCGCGCGTGCTAGCACGTCTGAGCACGGAGCGCATGGCTGCTGTAAGAGCAGTATGGGATGAATCACAGAAGCCCACGCCACTGGAGATTCCACCTGCGCCAGGTCGCGTGGCCTTGCGAGACACCGCGGACGGACACATGGTGCTGACCGGCACGCCTTTGGCAACGAACGATCCGCGCCACGATCACCAGACGCTCTACCGCGATGTCGGCCAGCACCTGATCGAGGCGTGCCGGACCACATCAGCATCAGCAAATTCCGAAGAAGCCAAAGAATCCAACGCATTCCAGACACGGCAAACCCCTCCAACCCCACTGCCCCTGCCCCTCACACCGGCATCGGACACACCCGTGGCTCCGTCGGACTCATGGTGGAGCCGCATCCTTGCCTCCCTGCGTCCCAACGCCCTTCTGCGTCCGGCCTTCGCCCTACTTGTCCTGGTTGTGATTGGTCAGCAATGGATGCTCTGGCAGGACGTGCAAGATGATGAAGTGCGCTTTCGTGGGGGCACGTCGCCAGCCGCAGTGCCGCCCTCGCTGGTGGTGCGCTGGCAGGAGGCTGTCCGTGTGGAGGAAGCACAGGCACTGCTGGGCAGTCTGCCGGTGCAGCAGCACATCAGCGTACTCCCTGATGGCCGATGGCTCATCGAGGTGAACGAACCGGCAGCAGCAAGAGCAAAACTTTCCGCGTCCCCTCTGGTGAAGTCGGTGGAGGGGCCGTGATGACTGAGCCGCGCCAACTTCACTCGATCGACTTGGTTGGATTAGGAAATATCCTGACCTCCAGGATCCAACTGCTGCTTAGCTCCCTCTCCCTCTTCCTGGCCCTATGCCTTGCCACCCTCCCCGCCCACGCCACGCAGCGGGCCCTGCTGGTGGGCGTTTCTGAACTCGTCAACCAGCCGCCTGAAATCTGGCTCAGCGCCCCGCGCAACGACGTGCTGCTGATGCGCCGCGCCCTGCTGGCGCAAGGGCTGACACCCGCCAACATCACCGTGCTGGCCGACGGGGTGGAGGGCGCCGAATTGCCCGGTGCATCTCGCGTTCACCAGGCATTGCGCGATCTTCTTGAAAAATCCAGCAGCGGTGATCTGGTGGTGCTCTACTTCTCCGGCCACGGCATGCGCTGGCGGGACCCGGAACGCCTCATCCATGAGCCGGACGGTCTCTCCGAACACTTCCTCGCGCGCGATGCGCGTGGTCGCTTGGGCACTGGCCGCGCCTTGGCGGGTGACATACGCGACACCGACATGGATCGCTGGATCCAGGCGTTCCTGGCTCGCAATGTGTTCGTCTGGGCGGTATTCGACACCTGCTCAGCCACCTCCATGACCCGCTCGTCGCGCGCGGCACCCACCCCCGAGGCCCAGGCACCCGAAGACGAAGTGCGATTTCGTGGCCTGCGCGCGGAGCAGTTGGCCACCACCGCACCGGAAGCCGTCGATCCACCGGCGTTGGCAATACCCCCCGCACCTCCGATCGCGCGCGCACGCTACGTTGCCTTCTTCGCCTCGGAGAGCCATCAGGTCACGCCGGAGCTGAAGCTGCCACGCGGCGACCGTAATGCCGCACCCCATGGCCTGCTCACCTGGGCAGTCGCCGAATCTCTGGCGCGCAAGCCGGCCACCTGGCGAGACCTGTTCAGCCACGTCATCAACCTCTACCCCCCGTGATTGAGGAACTGGAGCGACGCTTTCCCTCCCGCGAGCTGCCCTCCCCGGTTGCGGAAGGCGCTCTGGATGTACCGCTGCTGACCAACGCTGCCCCCAGCCTGACCACCGCCCCCCAATGGTTGGCACAGCGCATCGGCGCGAAGCTCACGATCCCAGCCGGTGAACTCGATGGCCTCGAGCCCGGGATCGCCGTGCGCATCTCGGTGCAATCCCCCAGCGGCCGGGTCAGCCACGCAGTGGCCCGCGTGATCAACACCGACGCCAGCGTGTCGCAAGTGAACGTGCCGCCCGCGCTGGCAGCCCAGCATGCAGGATCGTCCTGGATTGTCAGCCCGCAAGAGATGCCACGTGGCGCCATGCTGCGCGTCGCGGGGGCCATTGACGCCGTGGGAGGGATCAGCCTGGAATACCCCGCCTCCATAGAGCTTTCAAGCGGGCAGCCAGGCGATCTGCACATCGAACGCGCAGACAGCCGATTCAAGGTCACGTCCGCCTTGAACACGGCAGTCGAGTTTTCCACCAAGGAACAACTGGGCGGGTTCTTGCAGTCCGCCGCCGTTTTTCGCTGGCTCGACCGGCTAACCGAGCTGGCAAGCAATCGCCGGATTGAAGGCTTCTCGGCCAATTTGCAATTGCTGGAAGGTGAACGACTGCTGCGCACCGTGCCCCTTCAAGGCGCACCCAACCCTCCGCGCGTCGCCACCGGACAGCGCTTGGCGGTCGAGGTACTCAATCAATCCGGCTCTTCGGTGGACCTGCGCATCGTCGGAGTCGACGCACGCGGCCGCCGCTACGACATCTACCCCACTTCGAGCGCCGAAACCAACCGCTTCGAAAGCGGCAGCCGCGATCGTCCGACAAGAAAGAGTTTTGAGCTGCCTGCCGAACTCAGCCAATCAGGCGGACGAATTGCATTGGTGGCCGCCCCCGCACGCCCGATCACCACACCTCGCCTTTTCGGAGTGTCGCCGAGCTTTGATCTGACCGACGTGAGGGTACGCGGTCAGTTGACCGCTGCACGCGAGCGCCAGGTGCAAGCCGCCTCGCTCCGCTGGTAAGGAAGTGCAGGGCCGAAATATGGACTTCTTTCATCCAAGCCCGCTGAAAACGCCGCCATAGGCACGCAAACGAATCGGAAGAAACCTGCATACCCGTCGCATAGGAGCCGCCATGAGTGATTCATTCAACTACCTGAATATCGACAGCGTACTGGAGCGCCTGCGCTCCCTCAGCCATGACGAATCGTCGGGTTTCCACATGGTCCTGGAACTCACTGGCGATGCCCAGGGCCCCATCAAGGCTGAAGATGGCACGCCGCAGTTGCCGGTCGTGGGGTTCGAATGGGGCTTGAGCAGCGCCTCGTCTACGACTCCCGAAAAGGCTACTGGGCGCCGCCAATACCGGCCGCTGTTCATCACCCGTCGCTGTGATGCGGCAACCGCCTCAATCATGAGCGGCTTGTCCAGGAACGAGGGCATGAAGGCTACGCTCAGCGTATTCGAATCGAACACCGACAAACAGGCTGTCTGGAAACTGGAGCTAAAGAAAGCGCGACTGATCCAGCACATCACGCACACTGGCGGACCCGTAGGAGGTGCCCAGGAAATACTGGCCTTGGCTGGTCTGGAATTCAGCCTCGAAACCGCCCCGCAAACCAGCTCCGGCATACGTGGCGGTGTCCGGACATTCACCGACGTGCTTGAATCCGTCTGACTCTTGGAGGCACCCAATGAGCGCTGAAGAACTCCTCATGGCTGGCGACACCGCCGGCTCACTCGCCGCGCTGACCGAGCAGGTACGCGCCCACCCGGGCGACAGCAAGCGCAGGGTCTTCCTGGCACAGTTGCTTTGTGTGCTGGGGCAATGGGAACGCGCCCTCAACCAGCTGGAAGTGGCCGCCGAACTGGATGCACTGGCGGTTCCCATGAAGCAGGTGTATGGCGATGCCATCCGCTGCGAGGGCCTGCGCGCGGCAGTCTTCGCTGGCCGACGCACGCCGATGGTTTTCGGCCAGCCCGACGAGTGGCTGGCGCTTCTCATTGAGTCGCTCCTTCAAGAAGGGCGTGGTGCTGATCCTGCGACCGCCCAAAGCCTGCGCCAACGGGCATTCGACGGCGCCCCGGCCACCAGTGGCCGGATCGACGACAAACCCTTTGAATGGATTGCCGACGCCGACATGCGGCTGGGCCCCGTTCTGGAGGCCTATGTCAACGGCCGCTACTACTGGGTGCCGTTCGCCCGCTTGGCCAAAGTGACCATAGAGCCACCCGAGGATCTGCGCGACTGCGTCTGGACGCCCGCCAACCTGGTGTTCGCCAACGGGGGCGAGGCGCTGGCGCTCATTCCCACCCGCTACCCGGGCAGCGAGCACGCCGAGGACGGCGCCCTGCAACTGGCACGCCGAACCGAATGGACCGAGCCGCGACCAGATATGTGGATCGGTCTTGGTCAGCGCATGCTGAGCACCGACGCGGGCGACCACGCCCTGATGGATACACGAGAAATCGCGCTCGATGTCGCCGAGGCTCAGACTTCAGACGAAGGGCCGCCCGATGCGTGAAACAGCACTTGCGCAGGAGCGCTTGCAACCTTCGTTGCTGGACCGACTGATCGACGACGCTCCTGATGAAAAAAAGGAAGGCGATGACAAGCGCACGCTGACCAAGCAGGCACTGCGACAAGCCGTTTTGCGCGATCTGAGCTGGCTTTTCAACGCCACCGGCCTTGGTTTGGCCTATGACGATGGGCCTTATCCGCAAGCGGCGCGCTCAGTACTCAACTACGGATTGCCTATGCTCTCTGGCCAGTTCACGTCGTCGATCCAGCGTGTCAGCATGGAGCAACAGCTCAAACAAGCCATCATCCAGTTTGAGCCGCGCATTCTTCCGGACACGCTGGAGGTTGAACTGGTCATGGAAAGCTACATCCTCGATTCGCACAACCGGGTCGGCTTGCAGATTCGAGGCATGTTGTGGGCCCAGCCGGTACCGCTCGAGTTTCTGATGCGCTCGCGCATTGATCTTGAGGAAGGACGTGTCGAGATGGAGGACGTGGCGCGGCCAAGAAATGGCTGACACGTCATGGACCCTCGCCTCCTGGACCTCTACGAAAAGGAACTTCGCTACTTCCGCGAGAGCGCGAACGAGTTCGCGCAAGCCTACCCCAAGATAGCGCGTCGGCTCGCGATTGAAGGCACCGAGGTCGCCGACCCCTATGTCGAGCGGCTGATCGAAGCCACCGCTTTTCTCTCTGCCCGGGTAGGCTTGAAGCTCGACGCCGAATACCCACGTTTCACCGGCCACCTGCTGGACATCGTCTACCCGCATTTTCTGGCGCCCACGCCCTCCATGATCGTGGCGCGGCTGGAAATTGACGCCGCCGACACCAACTTGGCGCGTGGCGCCACGCTGCCGCGCGGTAGCGGGTTGCGCTCACAGTACACCTCCGGCCAGGGCACTCACTGCGATTTTCGCACCGCCCACGCACTCAAGGTCTGGCCGATCGAAGTGGTCACGGCCCGCTATTTCAGCTATGCGCCGGACCTGCCACTCACCAAGCATCCGCAGAGCCAGGACATCCGGGGAGGCCTGAGGGTACGCCTGCGCGCTGGGGGGATCTGCTTTTTTCACAGCTGCCCATTGAAGAACTCAGCTTCCATCTCGGCGGCAGTGAAGATGTCGCCTGGCGCCTGCACGATTGCTCACTGGCCGATCCGGTGGGAGTGATGCTGCGACCCGTCACAGAGTCGACGGACGCAGGCGCCATTCATTACCTGCCGGGCAGCGCCATCCAGGCCGTCGGCTTTGAGGACCATGAAGCCCTGCTGCCGCAAACTGCCACAGGTTTTTCCGGCTACCGGCTGGTGCAAGAGTACTTCGCGTTCCCGCAGCGCTTTCAATTCGTGCGCCTGACTGATCTGGCACCCGCGCTGGCCAGCATGCACTGCCGCGAGATCGAACTGGTCTGGCTATTCTCGCGCGCCGATGCGGCACTGGAGCCCTTGGTCGACGCCTCGCACCTGCAACTGCATTGTGTGCCGGCCATAAATCTGTTTCCCAAGCGACTGGACAGAGTTCAGCTTTCCGAAAGCCTGAGCCAGTTCCACCTGCTGGTGGATCGCACGAGGCCGCAAGACTTCGAGGTGCACTCGGTCACCGAGGTCGTTGGCCACGGCCTGGCCTCGGACGGCGACGAGGCGAGCGAGCAGGTTTTCCTTCCCTTCTATGCCGCCTTCCATGGAAGTCGCCACGCCCACCCGGCGTACTACACCACCACTCGTGAACCCAGGGTGCTTTCCACCCGCCAGCGCCAGGAAGGTCACCGCAGCAGCCACGTCGGCTCCGAGGTCTTCATGCAGATCGTCGATCCGCAACAAGCACCCTACTCGGCCAGCCTGCGGCAACTTGCCATCGCTGCCCTGTGCACGAACCGCGACCTGCCTCTCATGATGCCCCAGGGCACAGGCAACGACCTTTACTGTGTCGACGCATTTCCTGTGCAGCGCGTGAACGTGGTGCGCGGTCCCTCTCGGCCGCACTCGCCCGTCGTTGCACAAGGACTAGGCTGGAAGGCACTGGATCACCTGGCGCTCAACTACCTGTCAGTCTCCGATAGCGACCCGCGGCAAGGCGCCGCAGCGTTACGTGAAATGCTCTCGCTCTATGCGGGCCGTAGTGAACAAGCACGCCAGGTTCAGGTAGATGCACTGCAGTCGGTTGTTTGCAGGGCAGTCTCTCGCCGCCTTCCAATGGCCGGGCCCATCGCCTTCGGCCGCGGGCTGGAGGTCACCCTGCAGGTCGACTCCTCGGCCTTCACGGGCCAGAGTGTTCTGCTGTTCGGCGAGGTCATGGCGCGCTTTCTTCAGCGCCATGTTGAGATCAATCATTTCGTCGAAACCGTGCTCAAGAATGCACGTGGCGAAGAACTGATGCGTTGGAGGCCCCTGTGCGGCAGCCGGCCGATTCTGTAGTCGTGGCCGCCACCACGCCCCCGGTTGCAGGCCAACTGGGCGTCTGGGCGAACGAAGCTTGGCGGTGGGACTATTTCGCCGTCATGCGTCGCCTGGAAGCGCTCTCCCGCCCGTCACCGCGCTGGGGCCAGGCGCCGCTGCCGCGCGACGAAACCGTCCGCATCGGGCAGGAAGCCTCGCTGGCGTTTCCGCCGGCCACCTTCAGCCGATTCGAGCTGCCAGGCGCAGACGGGCGCGCGCGGCTTCGGCAACTTTTTCGGCTACCTGGGCCCCAACGGACCATTGCCCATCCATTTCAGCGACTTCATACGCGAACGCGCGCTGAATGCAGGCGACCGGACCTGGCTGGCATTTCTAGACACCTTCGCGCACCGCTTTGCGCTGCACTTCTACCGTGCCTGGTTGCAAGCCAGGCCCGCAGTCTCGCTCGACCGACCGGGTGACGATAGCTATCGTCGCTGGTGCGGCTCCTTTATTGGCATCGGTCGCGCCACTCGGCAGCAGCGCGACGAGATATTGGACGACGCACGGTTGCATTTTTCCGGATGGCTGACGCGCCGGGTTCACAACGTCGAAGGCATCGAGTCCGTGCTGCAGAGCTACTTCGGCGTGCCCGTGCGAGTGGAACGCTGGGTAGGGCACTGGATGGAAATCGAGCCCGCCGAGCAAACCCGTCTCGGCCAGCCGCTTCGCGTGGCGCAAACCGCCTCGCGCATGCTGGGCGCAGGCGCTGTGCTCGGCTCCCGCGTGTGGGATCGCCAGCACCGCATACGCATCCACCTTGGCCCGCTAAGCCTGGACAAATACAGGTCCTTCCTGCCAACCGGAGACGCCCGAGCGGTGCTGCAGCGCTGGATGCAACAGCTCCTGGGAGACGAGCTGGCATGGGACGCCGAGTTGGTGTTGAAAAAAGAAGAGGTGCCTCCCACGCGCTTGGGCGGAGCCGGTGAACAGGCGCCGCGACTGGGCTGGCTGTCGTGGCTGGGCCACAAGCCGCGCATCCATGACGCGCGGGATGTGCGTGTATCAGATCGCGTTCCCGCCATTTCTCTTGAGAGCGCGTCCTCTTGAATCGTCTTGATCCATGAAGCGGAGAAACCATGAGTGAAATCAGTCGCACCGCATTGTTTGGCAAGCTCAACCAGTTGGCTTACAAAGCCATTGAGGGCGCGACCGTCTTCTGCAAGATGCGCGGTAACCCCTACGTGGAACTGGAACACTGGTTCGCCCAAATATTGCAGGCACAGGACTCTGACCTGCACCGCATCATTCAGCATTACGGGCTCGACGTATCGGTGCTCGCCAAGGACGTGACCGCGGGGCTCGATCGCCTGCCGCGCGGCGCCACCGCCATCAGCGATTTTTCTCCGCACATCGAGAATGCCATTGAGCGCGCCTGGACTTACGCCACGCTGCAATTCGGCGAGGCGCAGGTGCGCACGGGCTACCTCATCGTCGGCATGCTGAAGACGCCGAGCCTGCGCAACCCCCTGTTCGGCATCTCGCGCCAGTTCGAGAAAGTCAAGGTCGAGGATCTGGCGGAAAATTTCCCGAAAATCTGCGACCCCTCCCCAGAGTCGAAAATGCGAGCCCAGGACGGCACGGGCATGGGTAGCGGCGCACCGGGCGAAGACACTGGCGCCCTGGCTCCAGCCGCCATGGGCAAAGGTGAAGCGCTGAAAAAATTCGCTGTCGATCTGACCGAGAAAGCCAAGAAGGGCGAGATCGATCCCGTCACCGGTCGCGACGAGGAAATCCGGCAAATCATCGACATCCTCATGCGCCGAAGGCAGAACAACCCCTTGCTCACCGGCGAAGCCGGCGTGGGGAAAACAGCGGTCGTCGAAGGCTTTGCCATTCGCCTGGCGCGCGGCGATGTGCCCCCGCAACTGAAGGACGTGAAGCTGCTCACCCTCGACATTGGGCTGCTGCAGGCCGGGGCCAGCATGAAGGGAGAGTTCGAGCAAAGACTGCGCCAGGTGATCGACGAAGTGCAAGCTTCGCCCACACCCATCATCTTGTTCATTGATGAAATCCACACCCTGGTGGGCGCAGGTGGCGCCGCTGGCACGGGCGATGCGGCCAACCTGCTGAAGCCTGCCTTGGCGCGCGGCAACCTGCGCACGGTGGGCGCCACTACCTGGGCCGAATACAAAAAATACATCGAGAAAGACCCCGCCCTCACACGGCGCTTCCAGGTGGTGCAGGTGCTGGAGCCTGATGAAGCCAAGGCCATTCTCATGTTACGTGGCGTGGCCAGCATTCTGGAAAAGCACCACCGCGTGCAACTGCTGGACGAAGCGATCGAAGCGGCGGTCAGACTCTCTCACCGCTATATTCCGGCCCGCCAGTTGCCCGACAAGGCCGTCAGTCTGCTCGACACCGCCTGCGCGCGCGTGGCCGTATCACAGCATGCCACGCCCCCGGAAGTGGAAGATTGCCAGCGCCGCATTGAAGCACTGACGGTGGAGGAGGAAATCATTGGCCGAGAAGAAGCTATTGGCATAGACGTCAAGAAGCGCTCCGATCTGAACACGGCTCAACTCAGCGATGCTCGGGCGGAGCTGGAGCGTCTCAACGCACGGTGGCAGAACGAAAAAACCCTGATAGACCGCCTGCTCACCTTGCGCGCCAAACTGCGCGAGGGCAATCACCCCGTGGACAGCGAATCAGAAGCCCCGTCCTCCGAACCAATCGAGTCCGGTGAACCTGCAGAAGAGGCCAGATTGGGGAGAGTTGAAATTTCCCTGGAGACACGGCCGAGCGGCAGAATACCCAAGGAATCTCCAGTCTCCCAAACATCCGAAGCTTCCGAGGTCCCCCAGGAAGCCATGGAACTGAAGGCTCCTGATGCCCCTCCGGAGGATCGAGCCAGCCTGCTGGATGAGCTGCATGAACTTCAAGCCCGCATACACGCCGTGCAAGGTGAATCTCCCCTCATCCTGCCCTCGGTCGACGAGCAGGCCGTCGCCTCCGTAGTGGCAGACTGGACCGGCATCCCCGTCGGTCGCATGGTCAAGAACGAAGTGGAAGCCATACTTCAGCTGGCCGACACACTGAACCAGCGTGTCATCGGCCAGAAACATGGCCTGGAGATGATCGCTCGCCGCATACAGACCAGCCGCGCGCGTCTGGACAACCCGCAAAAGCCCATTGGCGTTTTCATGCTGTGCGGCACCTCCGGGGTGGGCAAGACCGAGACCGCGCTGGCGTTGGCAGAGGCGCTGTACGGCGGCGAGCAGAACGTTATCACCATCAACATGAGCGAGTTCCAGGAGGCCCACACGGTCTCCACGCTCAAGGGTGCGCCTCCGGGCTACGTAGGCTATGGAGAGGGCGGCATTCTGACCGAGGCAGTTCGCCGCCGCCCCTACAGCGTGGTGCTGCTCGACGAGGTGGAAAAAGCCCACTCCGATGTGCACGAGATCTTCTTCCAGGTCTTCGACAAGGGCTGGATGGAAGACGGCGAAGGTCGCTTCATCGATTTCAAGAACACCATCATCCTGCTGACCACCAACGTGGGAAGCGAGCTGATCATGAGCATGTGCAAAGACCCCGAGTTGCTGCCCGGCCCCGAAGCCCTGGCCGACGCCCTCAAGGCGCCGCTCATGAAAGTCTTTCCGCCGGCACTGCTTGGCCGACTAGTGGTCATTCCGTACTACCCGCTGTCGCCCGAGATCATGAAAAAAATCGTGCGCCTGCAGCTCGGCCGCATCAAGCGGCGTGTGGAAATGAACCACGGCGTGCCGTTCGACTACTCCGAGGCCGTGGTCGAACAGGTGGTCGCCCGCTGCCAAGACCCCGAATCCGGCGGCAGGGTGATCGACGCCATTCTGACCAACACGGTGCTACCCACCATTTCGGTCGAGTATCTCCAGCGCCTGGCCACCGGAGGCGAGATCAGGCGTGTCTCGCTGGATGTGGCGGGCGGCGATTTCACCTACGCGTTTGATTAGGAATTCACCATGGCCGACCAACTGCATGTGATCGAGGGCGACTCGCCGGTGAAGGCCGACCTGCTGTTCTGGAGCATCGTCGGCCATGAGGGTTTTTCACGCCCCTCGGCGTACGAGCTTACGGTGCTCTCCAAGAAAAAGACCATCGACCCCAAGGACATTCTCGGGTACTCCTTCGACGTGCAGGTCAACTTCTTCGACGAGGGAAAGGCCAAGCACACCCGGCACTTCCAAGGGCATGCGGTACGTTTTCTGTGCTTGCGCCACGTAGGCCGCTATTTTGAATACCGCATTTCACTGCGTTCCTGGTTCTGGTTGTTGACCAAGCGGCACAACTCGCGCATTCACCAGGACAAGCAGGTGCTTCAGGTTTTCGAGGATACCGTCAACGACAGCCCCATCAGCAAGCTCAACAAGATCAAGAAAGCACACGTGACCGAGCCCCACTCGGAGCGCCATTATTGCGTTCAGTTTGAGGAAACCGACCATCACTTTCTTTCTCGCCTGCTGGAGGAAGAAGGCATCTACTACTGGTTCGACGCGCACGACGCGCCCGGCACCATGCACCTGTCTGACAGCAGCGCGAGCGCGCATGATCCGCTGCCGGCCAAGCCCACCATGGGCTACCGTTCGGGAGGCCGCGTGGGCGATGCCCGCTTCAACGAGATCAGCGAATGGATCGCAGGGCGACGGTACGAATCCGGCAAATATGCCTCGCAAGATAGCCAGTACTTCACCATCAAAAAGAAACTCGAGGCCAAGAACCCTGTTCCCGCCGAACATGAATTGCCCGACCTTGAAGTTTTCGAGTTTCCCGGAAACTACAAGAAAAACGAAGACGTCAACATTCCTGATTCAGACATCGAGAACACCGGCAAGGTGCGCGGCAAGGAACTCATCGGCATGCGGCACCGGCACTGGGCACTCACGGCCTGGCCAGACGTCGCGCCGGGAAAGAGCTTCAAGTACAAGGGCGACCCCGACGACAGCCGAAACGGCGAATACATCATTGCCGGCTGCACGCTTGCAGTCTGCCACCCGGGCTACGAAGGTATCGGCGAGGTGCAGGCCGCCCGTTCATTGCGCGCATCTCTCAATGCTGCCCTGGAGAATGAAAACTTCAATGCCGGCGCCACCGACGTCCTGCAGGATCTGATCGAATCCACCGAAGGTCTGAGCGCGGGTGCACGGGGCACACGCACCTTCCTCATATCCTGCATGCCCAAGGACAAGCCCTACAAGCCCGCTCGCGTCACCCCGCGCACGGTCATGCCCGGCCCGCAGAGCGCAATCGTCGTCGGCCCCAAGGGCGAAGAGCTGCACGTCGACCGGATGGGCCGTGTCAAGGTGCATTTTCACTGGGACCGCTATGACAAGAGCGACGAAAACTCCACCTGCTGGGTGCGCGTATCGCAACCCTGGGCCGGCAAGAGCTGGGGCGGTTACTTCGCGCCGCGCATCGGCCAGGAAGTGATTGTCGACTTCATCAATGGCGACCCCGACAGGCCCATCATCATGGGCCGCGTCTACAACGACGACCAGCCCATCCCCTACGAGTCACCCACTCAAAGCGGGTTCAAGACACGCTCAACCCCAAAGGCAGCGCCAGCAACTTCAACGAGTTCCGCTTCGAAGACAAGAAGGGCAGCGAACAGGTCTACCTGCATGCCGAGAAGAACTATGACATTGAAGTGGAGAATGATGAAACCCACCACGTGGGACACGACCGCACCAAGAACATCGACCACGACGAAACCAGCACCATCGGCAACAACCGGACCGAAACCGTCGTCAACAACGAAGACATCAGCATTGGTGTCAACCGAACTGAAAATGTTGGTGCCAGTGAAAGCATCACTATCGGTGCCTCCCGCAGCGAGACCGTGGGCGCCAGCGAGTCGGTCACCATAGGAGCGAGCCGCTCACACACCGTCGGCGCCAGCGATTCCCTGACTGTGGGCGCCGCGCGCACCGAAACCATCGGCGCCACACTTACCCAGACTGTCGGAGCTGCCGCGACGCATACCGTGGGCGCCGCCTTCACCCAGACCGTTGGTGGGCCGATCACGGTCACTTCTGGGGGGCCCACCACTTTCACAGCAGCGGGCGGCTTCACGATCGTCGCGCCCGGCGGCACCAAAATCATCGACTTTTCCCTCGGCCAGATTGGCGGCGAAAACACGATCCTCTACGGATTCCAGTTCAACGGCACTGCCATCAACACTGAAGCCAACGCCGTCAAAGTTGAAACCACAGGGTTCGGTAGCGCGGCAGTCGGGCTCAAGAAGGAGACCGTGGGCCTCAACATGATCAGCGGCGCCGTGAAGGTCCAGCAAATGGCGGCACTGGAGGCCCTCAACAATGCCACAGGGATTGAAATGGACACACTCAAGGTGTTCCTGTAGGAGAGCAGGCCTTGAAAATATCGAAGCCTCTGGCCGTCTCCGTGTTGACCCGCCCCTTCGAGTTCCGGCGGCGACACATGCTGGCGTTTTCGGGCCTCGTATTCATTGGTCTGGAGGACACTCCCGCTGTGTTTCCGGAAACACAGCTTTGGCCCTTCTGGGCCACCCGTCCCGAATCAACACTTCCGCTGGACGAATGCATCGTGCGCACCCGCGCCGAGTACCTGATTTCCGGCATCGCCTACCCTCACGGATCAGGCAAGCGTGGGTGCGCGGTCGAGGCCTCGGTGGGCAAACTCCGAAAGCGTTTAATCGTGCATGGAGACCGGTACTGGAACGGACAGACTCCCTCAGAGCCCGCAGTTTTCGAGTCCATGCCGCTGACCTGGAGCAGGGCCTTCGGAGGCCCCGAACTGCCCGAGAACCCGCTGGGAAAAGGATTCGGCGGCAAAAATCAGAGCCTCTCAGATGTGCGGTGGCTGCCCAACATCGAGTGTCCAGACCAACCGTTGAGCAGCCCACGGGCGCGCGTCATGCCCGCCGGGTTCGGGCCCATCGAGCCCACCTGGCCTCAGCGCGCACGCTATCACGGCACCTATGATGACGCCTGGCTGAAGACCCAGTTTCCCGCCATCGCCGCAGACACAGACTGGCGCCACTTCAACATCGCACCCGAAGACCAGCAGCAGGACCAGCCATTCACAGGCAGGGAAGATTTCGCCTTCCACCACATGCACCCAACGTTTCCCTATCTGTCCGGAAGGCTCCCCGGATTGCATGTTCGCGCCTTTGTGACCCAACGCGTGGGCGAACAAGCAAAGTTCAAAGAAATCAAGACTCGCCTCAACACGCTCTGGTTTTTTCCCGACGCCAAACGAGCGATCATGATTTTCCAGGGCATGCACGAGATCGCCGAGGACGACGCGGCGGACATCGAACATCTTCTGGCCGCTCTCGAATACACTGACCAAGCACGGTCAGCCGAGCACTACATGGAGGTGCGGGACAAACGGCTCGACAAAGAAAACGGCGCCCTCGAATCCTTGCGCGAAGAAGACCTGATGCCGCCGGATCTCGTGGTACCACTGGTGGATTTCGGGCGCCAGGAGAACCGCATCCTGGAGCGAACCCAGAAACGCGCCGAGACCGAGCGAGCCAAAGCGCGCGCCGAGGTCGCCAGCCACGGCCTCAATCCTGACGAACATGCCCCCCAGGCCAAGGGCGAGGCCACTCCGGAGGTTCACACCCTGAACGATCTCCTGCGCGTGCGCCGCGAAGCCGACCAACGCATGGTGCAGTTGAAGGCACGCGCAGAAACGCAAAAGACCAAGAGTCTGAAAGAGAGCCAAGTCATCCTCAAGGACCAGGGCAAGGATTTCAGCCTGATTGAACGCGAGATGGCAGGCATGGAAACTCGCGGCCCGCCCAAGCCTTTCGTCGACGAATTGCTGCGAAGTTTCCACGGCCACATTGCCGCCGGCCAAGCCAACAAGGCGGGCATTGCAGAGCTGGAACATATGGTGACCGACGACAAACTCCATGCACAATGGCGAGCTGGCGAGGCACGCCAGCTCATGGCCTACCGCATGACCGCGCACTACCAGATCCCGGTTGATCGCGCACAAGGCGAGGCCGCGCAGAATACGCGTCGCAGCGTGCTGGAACGCAAGGTTGCCGGCGGCGATTTTCGCGGCTGGAATTTGACCGGCGCCGACCTTTCCGGCATGGATCTGTCGGGCGCCAACCTGGAAGGCGCCCTCATGGAGCGCGCCAATCTCACAGGCACCTCGCTGCGCGGCGCCAACCTGCGCCAAGCGGTTCTTGCGCACGCGGATCTGATGTCAACCCAATGCCAGCAGGCCATTCTGGCCCAGGCGAACTTAGGCGGTGCGCGTATCGAAAAATCAGACTTCGAGGGCGCCGACCTGACGAGCGCGATCTTCTCCAAAGCCCGTCTCGCGCAGGTCAGTTGGCTCAACGCCAAAATCGACGATGTGCGTCTCGAAGAAGCCCAAATGGACGGGCTTGACTGCCGCGGCGTTCAATCGAACCAGATGATCACGTTTCACCGGCTTGATCTCCGCAGCTTCAGTTTCGCCCAGGCACGACTGCGACTCGCGGTCTTCATCGAATGCGATGTCAGCGGCGTCGATTTCAGCGACGCCGTGTTTGAAAAGTGTGCCTTCGTCACGCTGAAGGCCGCCATGGCGCGCTTCAACGGCATGCGCATCGATTCCGGCTGCTTCGCGCAACAATGCGATCTTCGCGGCGCCGACTTCAGTGGCGCCGTCTTGCAGAACATCAGCTTTCGTGGCGCGGTGCTCACAGGGGCTGTGCTGGAAGACGCCAAGCTGCGTGGCTCCGATTTCAGCGAGTGCGAACTCGGGCAGGCCAATCTCAGCCGTGCCGATGCGCGAGAGGCCCGCTTCGTCCGAGCGCACCTCGAGGGCACACGCTTCGAGAGCGCAAACCTGACCGATGCGGTGTTCCAGCACGCCCGACTGGAGCACACCGACTACCGCCATGCCAACCTGTTTCAAAGCGACTTCGCACGCGCCAGAGTGGCACCCGGGGTCCGCTTTGACAACGCGCTCTGCACCCGAATGCGCACACTGCCACGCCATCATCAGGGCAAGGCGCCAGGGGAAGCTGCACCATGACACGAGACGACATCCTGCAGGCCGTTCAGAACGCAGACCCGGTTCGCGAACGCCGCTGCACGGGTTTCGATTTTTCGGGAAAGGACCTCTCGGCCACGCTCTTCGAACGCTGCGACTTCAGTCACGCCAACCTTGAAGGTGCCGACCTGACCGACACGCAGTTCATCGGATGTAATTTCGAACGCTCGGCCATGAACAAATGTGTGGCCCGAAACACGGGGTTCCTGGAATGCCGCCTTGAACGCGTGGCCATGGCCGACACCGCCCTGGAGAACGTCAGCTGGATCAAATGCAACATCCAGGCCCTCGCCTTGGTGCGTTGCCACCTGAACTTCGTCACCTTCGCCAATTGCGAACTCGAGCGCGTGTTGTTCGATGACAGCCATCTGGAGAAAGTCACGCTCGCCAGTTGCCGCACAGGCGCACTCAGCTTTGCACGCAGCACGCTTGAACGCACCTCTTTGCTGGAATGTGACCTGAAGAAAGCAGATTTCAGGGGTGCTTCATTCAACACTGTCGTCATGGTCAAGAGCGTTCTGGCCGGGCAGTCTTTCGCGGGCCAGTCCATGAACAATGTGCAGTTCATCGGCGCCGACCTGACAGGTTGCGACTTCTCCGGAGCCGAACTCAAGCAGGTGAATTTTCAGCAATCGAAGTTAACAGAATCCACCTTCAAGAATGCAAAAACTTCAGGTGCGCTGTTCGTCGATGCGCAGATGGGTGGGGCGCACTTCGAAGACGCCTCACTGCGACAGGCCCTGTTCAATGGTGCGCAGGCCGCGGATTGCCGATTTGATCGTGCCGATCTCTACCAGACCAACTGGACGCGCGCCAAGCTCCCTCGATCCAGCCTGCGCAACTGCGAACTCACCTACGCCGATTTCTCTCACGCCCTGCTTGACGAGGCGGACTTTCAGGGTAGCACGCTCTACCGCACCAAACTGCACCAGGCATCCGATCGCGGCACGCGCTTTTCCGACCGGGCGCGCGCGCTCGAATCCGACCCCGAGTTGCTGGCGGCAGAACGCTGGCAGCCATCTTCTTGATGCCGGAAAAACTCACACCAGGAGGTGACTCGAATGGAAACTGAAAACTCCGTGACACCGGCTCCGTCCATGAAGCCGAACCCGACGGCCACCGGCGTCGTCACCCAGACCTTCGCTGCGCGGGATCGCTACGAGTTGATGATTAGCGACAACCTGCTCACTGCCGTGCGGGCGCAGAGTTGCCTGGTGCAGCCTCAAGTGGGCGATATCGTGGCTTGCATGCAAGCCGATGCCGGCATGTCCTACATCATCGCCGTGCTGGAGCGCCCAGGCGGCCGGCCCCTCACGCTGACGCTTCCCCCCGGCTCTTTGATCCACTGTGAAGACGGCACTCTGGAGTTGCGGGCCGACGCGCTCTCTCTGCGCGCCCGCGCGCTCAGCGTGGAAGGCGAACAGGCTCATCTCAGCTTCGATCAAATGGTGGGCGTCGGCCAGCGGGCATCGTGGTCCTTTGGCGCGGTCAAATTCACCGCTGAATTGCTGGAGGTCTTTGCCGAGCGCGTGCTCCAGTTCTCACGCTGGAGCCAACGCATGGTCGACGGCCCCGATCAGGTGCGCGCACGCCAGATCGACTACCGCGCCGAGCAAACCCTCCAGTTGCAAGCACAAACCTTGATCGCCAACGCCGACAAGCTCCTGAAGGCCGACGGCGAACAAATCCATCTTGGTTGAACCTGCTGACCTGCATATTTCATGACAACAGCCGACATCCCAAAGAAACCCCCTCTACCTCTGGGAGAGGGCTGGGGTGAGGGCACAACAGCGTGTCCTGAATAGCGAATCCAAAAATGAAACCATTCTGTGATTGAACCTAGAGCCGACCGCCCAAAGAAACTCCCTCTCCCTCTGGGAGAGGGTTGGGGTGAGGGCACGACAGCGTGTCCTGAAATAACGAACGCATCATGAAACCGACCCAGGTTGAAGGAGAAACTCATGTTCGCCAACTGCCAGCTCATGGGAATAGACACCGCCTTCCCCGATGTATGCCTGACGCCATCGCCGGTCGGCCCGGTTCCCATCCCGTACCCCAACATCGCCGCCGGCCCGATGGCCATCCCCAATGCGCCAACCATTCTGTTTGTCGGAGCACCCGCCCACAACCTCGGCACCACCATCCCCATGACCAACGGCGACAACCCGGGCCTTGCCTTGGGGGTGGCCTCCGGCCTCGTCATGGGACCCAGCCGGCACCTCACAGGCGCCTTCACCGTTCTCCTGAAAGGATTACCGGCATCCCGCATGACCAGTGTCTCCTTGCAGAACTCCACCAATGCCCCCGGTTGCCGCCTAGTGCCCAGCCAGCCCAAAATCCTGTTGCTGGCAGCATGAAAATGAGACGCCCCTTGAGTCCCTCACGCGCCGTCTCAGACGCTCGTTGTGAGCCAGAAAATTCGATCCCCGTAGGTTGGGTTGAGCGCAGCGAAGCCCAACAAGAGCGTTTAGACACAGCAGACGGTGAGAACAACCCCATGGAGGCTAGCTGTGCTTGAAATCACGGTCATCGCCAGGCAGGGTGTCGCCACGCACGACGGTGTCACCACGCGGTTCGGACCCGACGGTGGCACCATCGGCCGCGCCAACACCAACCGACTGGTGCTCGACGACCCGGAACGCACGGTCTCGCGCGTGCATGCCCAGGTGGTTTGCCGAGATGGCCTCTATGCCATCATCGACCGGGGCAGCAACCCTATGCAGCTCAACGGCCAACCCATAGGTTCCGGCAACGAAGCGCAGTTGGGCCAAGGCGACCGGTTGATCATTGGCGGCTTCGAACTGGTGGTGTCACAACTGCAACCCGAAGGCGCAAGCATGGACGACTCGCCGGCAACAGGCGTAGCACAGTCGGGAGAATGGTCCGCTCCCGCCGCTGACGACCCCTTCGCAGACCTTCTGGAAGGGCTGGTCCCCAAGACTGCTCCTCAAACCCCGCCGAAAGCCGGGACGAGCATCGAAGACGACGGTCAGTTTCCTGACCCCATGGGCATGAGCACAGCTCCAGCGCGTGACCCCTTTGCCGACTTGCTGGGCGACAGCTCCGCACAGAGTTTTTCGGATCAAGCCGATTCCCGTCCCGACGATCTGTCCGACCTGGTGAAACCGGCCCAAAGCGCCAAGGCAGACTCCATAGACGCGCTGTTCGGCCTGGGAACACCCTTGGGCAGCGACCCTCTGTCGATGTCCCCTCTGGCAGATCCGTGGCTGCAACCTAATACCGCCTCAGCCCAAGATCCGCTGGCGGCCCTGTCACGCGAAGCCCCAGTGCAGCCACCTGCGCATAGCGATCATCTGCCCATTGAGCAATTCGGCTTCGTGCCGCCGCAAGCTTCTCCAATCCGCGGGAAACCTCCGGTTCCGCCGGCTTCAGACCCCGAGGACATCGATGACCCTTTTGCCGGTCTGGACGCTCAACCCCAACCTGCATCTCCACTCTTCAAGTGCGACCCAGTTCAGCCGGCATGGCAAGACCTGTCGCCCGCATCCGAACCTGAGGTCCAACCGCCAGGCCGCACAGCACAGCACATCGGAAACGCCACGCCCCCGCTAGCTCCGGACGTTGGCCGAGACACCCGCGCCGCCATGCCGGCGCAAGCTTCCATGCCTCCCTCACCTGGGCTAGCCAGCGAACATGAACTTCTCGCGGCCTTTCTCCGTGGCCTCGGCCCACTGCAACAGCCGCCTACGCAGCTCACCCCAGGGCTCATGGAGCGCATCGGCGAGATGATGCGCACCTCCACCGAAGGCACGCTCCAACTGCTGCTGACTCGGCAAGAGTTCAAGCATCAGTTGCGCGCGCAGGCCACCATGATCGCGGCGCAAGCCAACAATCCGCTGAAATTTTCCCCCACGGTTGAAGTGGCCCTGGCTCACCTGCTTGGCCCCGGCATGCGAGGTTTCATGCCCGCCGAGGCCGCCATGCGCGACGCCTACCAGGATCTGCGCGCGCACGAGTTCGGAGTCATGGTCGGCATGCGCGCGGCGCTGTCTCATTTGATTGAGCGATTTGAACCGGCCGAGCTGGAGAAGAAAATTGCTGCCAAATCGACACTCGACGCGATCTTTTCGGCCAACCGAAAAGCCAAACTCTGGGACCAGTTCGTAGCCCTCTACAGCGGTATCGCCAAGGATGCAGAGGACGATTTTCACAGCCTGTTCGGAAAGGCTTTTCTCAAGGCTTATGAAGAGCAAATGGAACGCCTGAAGGCCCATGACTCCACGCCTCATCACGAATCCTAATGTCTTGAACCTAAAAACGGTTTTAAATTGAATTGCCAGGGGGAATTTATGCAACTCGAGATCGCCACCCTGACCGAGCAAGGCGCCCGCGGCTACAACGAAGACCGAATCGGGCACTGGACAGATGGGCGTCACGCCGCACTGGTGGTGGCCGATGGCGCTGGGGGACATGGTGGCGGCGATGTCGCTGCCAGCTGCGCCCGAGACTGCGTGCTTGACCGATTCGCCGCCGCGCCTTCGCTTGACCCGGCATGGCTGAGATCTCTGGTTGCCGAGGCCAACGATCGGGTGCTCGCCGGCCAGCGTGAAGGCGGCCGCCTTGCCAGCATGCGCTCCACGATCGTGATGGCTGCATTCGACCTTGCCAGTGGACGCATGGTCTGGGTGCACTCTGGAGACAGCCGCGCCTATCTGTTTCGTGGCCACGCCATTGTGGCTCGCACCACCGACCATAGCCTGGTGCAGCAGATGGTAGCTAGCGGCATGCTAGATGATGAGCAGGCGCGCCTGCATCCGCAGCGCAACGTGCTCCTGTCGGCGCTGGGGGCCTGCTCGGACGAGCTGGAGATCAATGTATCAGACCCGATGCGCGTCGAGCCCAACGACGCCGTGCTCCTATGCAGCGACGGAGTCTGGGAACCGCTTGGCGACGCAACCTTGGTCGCCAGCCTGAGCATGGCTGGCTCACCGGCGCAGTGGGCGTCGGCACTACAAAACAACGTCGCGGGCCGAGCCAAGCCGGATCAGGACAATTACTCAGCGGTACTGGCTTGCGTCTCTTCTGCGGAAGACGAAACCACCCGTATCCTGGGCATGCCTTGATGATCCGGCGAGCAAAAGGTACCGCTGTTGCACCACACCACGCCGCGCCAGCCTTTCATGCCTGCTTATACGCTGCGGAACCTCCACCACCTGCCATCTTTACCGCAGGAGAACTTTGAGCGCCACCCCCTGAGTACTGGGCAGCCCGTTTCTTTTCAGTTTTCAAAGCACTACGCAGCGAAATCGGCATATCCTCGCGCCAGCGGAGATCTCGGAAGAAACTGCTTCCATAAATCACATCTGAATTGTTGCAAGACTGGTTCAGCTTGAAGAGCGCGTAGTGCTCTTTCTGAATAGTGGATAGACCGTAAGGAACCTCTCGCATGGGATCGAAGCGGTGGTCCACATTTTTTATCCAGCCTAGTGTCCGCAAGCCTTCCTGGAAAGAATCAATATGCGCTTGCGTGGCAGGCCCAATGTACCCATCAATGGCAATTGAGGAGTACCCCGGCGGGGGAGGCATCGGGGTATGAGAGGAGGTTTCCATACCCTCTCGGTAAACCGCGCCCTGTTCGTAGTAAAAAATGTGCAACAGGGCCTGCACCAGCATGGTATCGACTTGGTGGCAAGGCGCGCCATACCCAACCGCCCAGTCGACGTTGTAGAGGGCCCTGGTCACGCCAAGATTTCCCGTCATCGTCATGGTGAAAGCCATATCACCTCCCACGTCCAGAATCTGAGGGGGTGCGGGTCAGCGCACCTCGGTGGAGGCCACGTTCCAGCCAAATTTGACATCGCCGCTCGTGCTGCCTTTTTCACCCTGTGCTTTGTAGCTGAACTCAATGTCCTTATAGGAACACTGAACGGTTTCAACCACATCGCCGCCAGATGAGCCGCCCGGCTGCAACGCAGTAATGAAGGCTTCTTTCAGCGTCACCTTCAGATACTCCTGCTGGCCTTCGCCCGATTTTCGGCAGGTCAACTCCAGTTTGTCGAAATGCTTGCCCTCTACGCACTTCTTGGCCAGATTGGGCGACGCCTTGTCGTAGTTGTGGGTAAACATGAAGTCACCCGGAACAGCTTTTCCCTTGCCTGAACCGCCACCCGAGACAGCCGAAGATGCGTTCGAGACATGCCAGGACCAGGAATGAATCTCAATCTCCCCCGTGTGATCCTTATGCTTGGATTCACCCTCGACACCGGCCAGCTTGACATGAAAGTCGGATGACATACGCTTTCTCCTTCGAGCCCATCGCCTGGGCAGTTGGTTGATGGAATTGCAGCCGTCCGGCGCATACGCGCAAGAGTCTCAAGTTTCAGGCCGGCTGCATGAATAACGAATCAAACCTCTCATTTAAAAACCGCCAGAGACTGGCCATTCGGCCTATACAACCTTGACGCTCTACGCAGCGCCCTTGGTTGAAGGCAACTTGGACACCAACCGCAACGACACCGTCAGCCCCTCAAGCTGATAGTGCGGCCTCAGGAAGAACTTGGACGTGTAGTACCCCGGGTTCCCCTCAACCTCCTCCACCACCACTTCAGCGGCCGCCAGGGGCTTTTGAGATTTCGTGATCTCAGAGGAGTTGGCGGGATCACCATCGACATAGTTCATGATCCACTTGTTCAACCACCGCTGCATGTCCTCACGCTCCTTGAAGCTGCCAATCTTGTCTCGCACAATGCACTTCAAATAGTGAGCGAAACGGTTGCAGGCGAACAGGTACGGCAAGCGTGCAGCCAAGTTGGCGTTGGCCGTCGCATCAGGGTCGTCATACTCGAATGGCTTGTTCAGTGACTGCGCGCCAATGAAGGCGGCAAAATCACTGTTCTTGCGGTGAATGAGCGAAAGCAGACCGGCCTTGGAAAGCTCGGCCTCGCGCCGGTCGCTGATGGCGATCTCGGTGGGGCACTTCTGGTCCACGCCCCCGTCATCGCTCGGAAACGTATGCAGGGGCAAGTTTTCCACTGCGCCTCCAGACTCAATGCCGCGTATGCGCGAACCCCAACCATACAGCTTGTAAGAGCGGTTGATATTCGTGGCCATGGCGTATGCCGCATTAGCCCAGGAGTATTTGCTGTGATCGGCCCCAGCCGTATCCTCCTCAAAGTCGAACTCCTCCACTGGATTGGTGGTGGCGCCATAAGGAGGACGCGCCAGAAAACGAGGCATGCACAGGCCAATATATTTGGAATCGTCCGACTCCCGCAGGCTACGCCAGGCCGCGTACTCTGGCGTCAGGAAAATCTTGGTCAGATCACGCGGGTTGGCCAGCTCCTGCCAGCTCTCCATCTGCATCAGGTTCGGACTGGCCCCGCTAATGAACGGTGCGTGGGCAGATGCCGCAATTTTCGCCATTTCGCCCAGCATTTCCACATCAGCCGGCGTCTGGTCAAAGAAGTAATCTCCCACAATAGCGCCAAATGGTTCACCACCAAACTGGCCGTACTCTTCCTCGTACACCTTCTTGAAGATAGGACTCTGGTCCCAGGCGGTCCCCTTGAATTTTTTCAGGTTCTTGGCCAGCTCCTTCTTCGAAATATCCATCACCCGAATCTTCAGGTTCTCATCGGTTTCCGTGTTGTTGACCATATAGTGCAGCCCGCGCCATGCGCTTTCGAGCTGCTGGTACTCAGGGTGGTGAATGATCTTGTTGATCTGCTCGGTCAGCTTGGCGTCAATGGCTGCAATCATCGCCTCGATCGACTTCGTGACATCCTTTCCGATCAACTGCGTCTGGGCCAATGCCTGCTGCGCCAGCGTCAGCACCGCGGCCTCGACCGCGCTGCGCGCCTCGTCGCTGCGAGGCTTGAATTCCTTTTGCAGCAGAGAGGCGAAGTCGCCGCCTGCATATTCCACATCCTTAAGGGTACTTTGCTGTAGAGCAGATTCGGCCATGGTGTTTCTCCGTAAGCTAATGGCGAGTAGGAAGCGGCCTCAAGCGACGGCGGGCGGTTCGCCTTCGGCCTGCGGCTTGGCGGCGGTTGCAAGGGACTTGAGCAACGCTGGGTCATCAAGCACCTTGGCCAGCAAGTCCTCGGCCCCGGTCTTTCCATCCATGTAAGTCATCAGGTTGGAGAGCTGGTTGCGCGCCTCAAGCAATTTATTGAGCGCATCCACCTTGCGCGCCACCGCCGCAGGCGAGAAGTCATCCATGCTCTCGAAGGTCAACTCCACCTTCATCTGACCGTCGCCAGTCAGCGTGTTGTCTACCGAGAAGGCCGCGCGCGGCTTCATGGACTTCATCCGGCTTTCGAAGTTGTCCACGTCGAACTCGAGAAACTTGCGCTCCCCCACGGGGGCCAGAGGGTTCTCAGGCTTGCCCGACAGATCAGCCATCACCCCCATCACAAAGGGCAGTTGAATTTTCTTTTCGGCACCGTACAACTCAACGTCGTATTCGATCTGCACGCGCGGTGCGCGGTTGCGGGCGATAAACTTCTGACTGCTCTGTGCCATGAGTCTTCTCCTAGAGTTGCGTGTGTATGAGCATCGATGCTGTCTTCAAAGATCGTTCAGTCTTGGTCGCGCTTGCCGGTGACGACTTCAATGGTGTCCAGCGCGTTGGGTGCCAGGTTGGCCATGATGTCCAGGAAACTCACGCCAATGAGCTTCTTGGCACGCTCTATAAGCAATGGCGCCGGGTTTCCTGGTTCGGCCTGCTCCAGATAATGAATGACGCGGTTGAGCGTCTGAATGGCGTCTTGTCGGCTACGGATTTCGCCGCTGCCCACACTGGCAGGAACAGCGCCTGCCGCCACCGGTGAAGCACCACTTTCATCCTCCACCGCCGCCGCGGACTCGCCCCCGCCCGCTGCCATCAACGCATGATGCAAGTGCTGGGCAATCGCGCGCAGCCGGCTCAAATCCATGGCGTCGGCGCGACCCGTGCGATCATTGATGAGAGTGCCAAGCTGGACAACGAGTTCAGGCATGGCACGAATGGCCTCAACCGATTCACCACCCGAGCGAACGATTTCCAGCAACCCCCCTTCAACGGCAGCCTGGGGCATCGTCTCGCTACCGCCTACCGAAGCCAGTGCATTGCGCGCAGTCAGCACATCGCGTACCCGAACAGGCCCCAGGCCCGGTGCCACACCTATGGCCACGTCGTACAGATCACGCAACAGGCTTGATTCATCGACCAGTGGCGCCAAGGCGTTCAAGCGCATGGTCGGATCATCATCGTCTTCAGCATCAAGCTGCGGATAAAGCGTAGGCCAATACGTATCAAGCAACTGGCTCAGCAACTGAGCGCCCATGTGAAACCCCGGAAGTCCGTCCAGCCGCGTGCAGGCACGAAGCAGCAGCAGAGCCGGTCGCAGATCCTTGCTCCGCGCCAGCAAAGCCAGAGATTGACTTCGCACTTTTCTCCAGTCGGGTTCCACGGCTGCAATCACCGTGTCACCAAACTGCTGCTCAGGCTTTCCCTGAATTTCTGTCTGCAGCGCCAGAAACTCTGGGTCGTACTCAAGATCCGGTCCGCAAGGCAAATCCTCGCTGACCGGCTTCAAGAGATCTTCGACGACCTGTGCTGTAAGCATGTGCTGCCAATTGAATGTGTTGCCGATTGATCGGTGACGCCACACTGGGGATAATCAAAGAGCCAACGCATTGGGTCAATGCAACTAAGGAAATAGCATGGAACACGCGCGCACAGACCATTCGTCCTATGTAGTGCAGGTCATGCCTCCCCGTCGGCGCGTTTTGCGCTGGGGAGCGCTGGCGGCAGTCGCCACCTTGGCCGGGGGCTGCGCCAAACCACCGCCACCGCCAGTGACCACGCCGGTCAATCTCCAGTTGGTCGGCGCCGCCAACATGAATCCTGATTCCCGCGGACGCGCATCGCCCCTGGCATTGCGCGTGTATGCATTAAAGACCAGCAGCGGTTTTGATACGGCTGATTTCTTCGCACTGTTCGAGAAAGACGTCGCGACACTCGGGGGCGACCTCATCAAGAAAGAAGAAGTGCTGCTCAAGCCCGGCGAAACACACACGGTTTCATTCGTCTTGCCGGCCGACGCCTCCGCCATTGGCATCTTGGCGGCCTATCGGGATTTGTCTCGGGCCCAATGGCGACAGACAGTCGCGCTGCAACCAGGACAGCCGTTGAACCTGAACTCGACATTTGGTGACCGCGCCATCACACTTCAACGGCGCTAAGTTGCGTTCGACGCTTGGGCGTATGCCATTTGGCAGGTTCGCGAGTATTGATTACGTGTGCCGTCGGGATTATCGTTAGCACAAGCTCAACCAGTGTCGAAGTTCGGAAATTCACCGAACGAATTCCCTTCGACGTCGTACAGACTCCTGGTGTTCGACCGACATACGCTGTAACGGAACCAGTCCATGAAGATTGTGATCGCCGACGACCACCGCCTGATCGTCGAGGCCGTGGTCGACAAATTGTCAGAGCTTGGCAATGGGATAACGTTCGTCCAGGCGATGTCCGTCCCAGAGTTGCTCACCAGCATCACCGCCGACGTTGATCTGGCATTGATCGACCTCGTCATGCCCGGCGCCCAGGGGTTGAGCCATGTGCTCGAAGTGCGTCGCCGCTACCCCGATATTCGCGTCATCGTGTTGTCGGGCCAGGAAGACCCCGAGTTGATGCGCGAGGCTCTGGAGGCCGGTGTCATGGGGTTCATTCCGAAAGCCTACTCACCGGCCGTCATGCTCTCCGCCGTGCGTCTGGTGCTGTCCGGTGGGATTTACGTGCCGCCCATGATGCTGGCCAGCCTGGATCTCAAGCCCTCGCGAGCCACTGCCGCAGAGGTTACGCATGCGCATGAGCAGGTTCATAAAGAAGGCGAAAAAAACGAAACCACAGGAATCGGTCAAGCAGTCGGACATTCGGCGCCCCAGTTGCGCAGCGTACTTACAGAACGCCAGATGAACGTGCTTGCGCTCCTCTCAGAAGGCAAGCCCAACAAGCTCATCAGCCGCAATCTCGGTATCAGCGAAGGCACGGTAAAAATTCATCTGGCAGCCATCTTTCGGGCGTTGGGCGTGCGCAACCGTACCGAGGCCGTCATCGCAGCCCGCTCTATGGAAAATCACTAGAACCCTCATTCAGCATTCAGCCGCTTGAGTTGCGCGGCATATTGATTTTCAATGCGCGCAAGACGTGTCTGCTTGGCGGCCTCACTGATCCATTGCGCGGACCGCGCGCTTTCGAGATCCAGTTGGCGAGTCAGTTGCGCCACCGGCAACAGCGCCCGATTGTCGGCCGCCAGGAAGCCGGCCAAGTCATGCAGGCGCTTGAGCATCGCACGCTGAGCGTCGGCTGTCGCGCCTTCGCCACGGCCGAATTGCGCAAGAAAGCGCTGCACAACCCGATGCATGTCACCGCTGGCCTGGCGACGCCAAACGATCACACCATGTGGAATCAGATCCGATTTCCAGAGAATCCGCAGACGGCTCGCCTCGGCGGGAAACTGATTCTTGAAGAGCTCAAGATCGGCCGTATTGTTGGTCGCCAGGTCTGCCTCGCCGTTGGCCACTGCCAGCGCCGTGCGCTGATGCGTGCTCACGACGTCGCCGCGGAAACCCGTCTCAATATCAATATGGCGCGGCAAAAACAGCTGCATCTTGGGAATAATGTAGCCTGACATGGAGCTTTTCTCACCCCGGGCGAGCCGCCAACGACCGGGCTCCGCCAACACCGCGGCCAGATCCGGCACCGGCCCACCCTCGCGCGACACGAGCACCGCCCGATACCCCGGCAGACCATCATGGCGCGTGACCTGAGCGACCACGCGCATATCGTGTTGAGTAACCGCCTCCAACGCCAGCTTGCCCGACAGGAAGGCCATGTCTATTTCCCCACGCCGAACAGCCTCGCCCAACATCTGATAGGAAGTAGCCGAAAGTACACTGAACGGTCGCCCAAGGACCCGCGACAGATCGTCCAGCACGGGCCCCCAGCTATTGCGAGAGTCCACCGCGCCGCCAATCGGAAGAATGCCAAAGTGCAAGGTCTGACTATCGGCAGTCCACGCCGACCGGGGAAACCCCGCGAAAGCACCAGACAACACCACAGTCATCAACGTTCGGCGCGAGAGACCCGCTGGCCGAATTGAATCCAGCCTGCGGGCCTCAAATCCCGTTGAAAAATGGTCGCGAAAGTCGTTCATGCTTTATGGCGCTCCCCATTACGTGTATTCTGCGGCCAACCGCAGATGGAGTCTGACACGCTTCCATGACTTTCCATGAACAGGACGCAGTCTTCCCGAAAAATCAAGGTTACTCGGCTATCGCTGGTGTGGCAGCTGGGTTTGCTCGCCGTACTGCCTGCACTGCTCGCCATGGGCTTGCTCTTGGCACTCAGCATGCGCGAGTATGTGAATAGTGCCGAAATCCACATACGCAGGCAAGCGCAAACACTGGCCCAGCAAGTCGCAGTTCTGGCACAGGGGCCGATGGCCACCGAAGACAAGCGAGCCCTTCTGCGTCTGGCTCAGGCCACGATGTCTCAGCCCTATATTCAACAGGTGCAGATCTGGTCATATGAAGGCGAATTGCTGACCAACGTCGAGACCGCCGATCTCCGCCGCGAGGCAGGCCTGCGCGTCTCCTCCCCAGTGTTCAACTCCTCAGGTGGCGAGCCCGGGACGATTACCGTGGAGCGTGGCCTGGAAGACCTGTATGCTGCCCAGAGGCGCGCCTGGACCAACATCCTGTTGGCGGTGGCACTTAGCTTGGCCGCCGTGCTCATGGCAGGCATCTGGGCAGCCCGGCGAATCAGCTCCCCCGTGCGCAAGCTGGCCGATGCCGTCGATCGACTGGCCGCAGGCGAACCGGTGCAAGTCGACATCGTCGGAGCAGGCGAAGTCCAGCATCTGCAAGAAGGCTTCAATAAAGCGGCCAAGGAACTCCACGACAGTCGCGAGTTGCTGGAAGAGCGCGTGCGTGAAGCGACTGCAGAGCTGGCTGAGAAAAACCGCGTCATTGAGCAGGTCAGTCAGGCCAAGACGCGCCTGCTGGCAGCCGCCAGCCACGACCTGCGCCAGCCGCTGCATGCGTTGGTGCTATTTTCCGAGGGACTGGCACAGGCAGAGAGGGATCCGGTGCAATGCGAGCGCATCCGCCAGATGCGCGAGTGTGTAGATTCCCTGGACCAGTTGTTCGCGGAGCTGCTCAATATTTCGCAAATCGACGCGGGAGTATTGCGCCCCCAACGCTCAGACTTCTCGCTCAACCGTCTTTTCGACCACATCAGCCGCAACTTCCGGCCGGTGGCCGAAGCGCAGCACCTGAGGCTGGTGGTGCGACACACCGACCTGTGGGTGAACTCGGACTACTTCATGCTTTCGCGCATCGTCGGAAACCTGGTGGCCAACGCAGTGAACTACACACGGACTGGGGGCATACTGGTGGCTGCACGCCGCCGCGGTGCCATTGTGCGCATCGACGTCGTCGACACCGGCATCGGCATCGCCCCTGACCATCAGCAGCGCATCTTTGACGAGTACTACCAGGTCAATGCAGGAGAAAACGCGCTAGGGCGCGGCCTGGGTTTAGGCTTGGCAACCGTGCAACGGCTGACGACCCTGCTCGGGCTCCACCTGACCCTGAAATCTGTGCCCGGCCAGGGCAGCTGGTTCCAGATCGAAGTTCCCCTGGTCTCTGCGGCCGCCGAGCCTGCGTCCCGGACACAAGCCACGCCAGCCGTAGCTGAGACCACACCGATTGAGACTGCGGCATCCTCCACGCACGCTCTCAAACCCGAACGCTCAAGACCCCGTCCAAGCCCGCGCCCCTCCGCGGCTTAGAACCTGATCAAAGCCTCTGCGCGAGGGCTGATTCGGCGTCATCAACAAGGGCGTAGTCAAAGCCCCGTCTCAAGAGCCACATGTTGCTGGCGGCATATGTTGGCACCGGTGGTGGTCAGCCGAAGCGACCCGCCAGACCACTCCAGCCAGGACAGCAAGACCAGATCATTGATGACCGACTCGCTGATTTCGCCTGCGCGCCTGAGTTTCAACAGGTCAACCACGCGACGTAGTTCGGTGCGAAGGGAATCCTGCCTCTGAATGGAGATGAACGCTCGAATCATGCTGGCCTTTCATGCCGTTGAACCTAGGAGCCTGTCGGACTTGGAAATCGCCGGCTGCAAATGGGCCGCAGCGGTCCATTTTTCACAGTCTTCTTGACCCATAGCTGGGCTATGGGCCTGCGAATCCTGCAAAAACTGTCCTCGCTGGGTCCCATTTTCGCTTTCGGCGCTCCAAGTCCGACAGGCTCCTAGCCAGCGTACCATTGGATCGCGTCCGCAGGGCGACAATGCAACAACTTAAACCCCAAAAGCAAAAAATCATACGGCATCGCAAAAATCGCGTATACTTGGTAGATTGGCTGTTGGCGTGCTCGTTGCCTCAGCTCTTGATTGACACCTTGCGGCAGTCGCTGGCCGCAGAGGCCTCGGTTCAACGAACGAACATCGCTACTCGTTCTTCCCGCCGATCGTCATCCTCTTCATCGGCGAGCGTCATTTACGGTCCTAGAACAGACAACCCACGGACCGTTTTCCGCCAAATTCCGCTATTTAAACCGCGTGCACCTAAAGCTCTTAAGCTGACAGCACGCTCCCGGCTTGCCACAAGGCAACCGTTATTTCGATTACATGCAAAATTCTCAGACCCACGCAGTGGGCACGTACCACGTCACACCCATGACGAAACTCACCGAGACAGGCGAATATGCCGCCTCGGTCTCTATCCGTCGCGGCGCGCACGACCGGATTTTCCGGCTCATTCCGCGCTTCAACAGTGCCGCCCGGGCGGCGCACTACGCGCTGGCGCAAGGCCGCCATTTCGTAATGAACAATCAACTGGCCTAGCGCATGCGCCTGAACCATCACTGAAGGAGTATTACTAGTGAGCAAAGAAGACTTGATTGAAATGCAAGGCCGTGTCGAGGAAGTATTGCCCGACTCGCGCTTTCGTGTCACTCTAGACAACGGCCACAGCCTGATCTGCTACTCAGGCGGCAAGATGCGAAAAAACCGCATCCGCGTGCTAGCTGGCGACAAAGTTTCAGTCGAAATGTCGCCCTATGACCTGAACAAAGGGCGGTTGACATTCCGCCACCTCGAACCCCGCTCTCACAGCGGCCCCTCCGTCGCACGCCGTCCTGCACGATAGGCGACCATTTTCCTCTCCGGCTCTCAAAATAGCCTCTTCAATTCAAGATAGAAATTCATGGACAACAAACTCTACGTCGGCAACCTTTCCTACTCCATGCGCGACGACACGCTGCAACAGCAATTCGCGCCTTACGGAAACGTGTCTTCCGCCAAAGTCATGATGGAACGTGACTCCGGCCGCTCCAAGGGCTTCGGCTTCGTGGAAATGGGCTCCGCCGCAGAAGCGCAAGCCGCCATTGAAGGCCTGAACGGCAAGCAAGTCGACGGCCGCGCCCTGACCGTCAACATTGCACGCCCCATGGAGCCACGCTCCGGCGGCTTTGGCGGCGGCGGTGGTGGCGAGCGTCGTGGCGGCGGCTACGGTGGTGGCGGCAACGGCGGCGGCTACGGCGGCGGCAACTCTCGCCAGCGCTACTAAGCAGACCAGAGGGTCGTCGGCCCTCGAAAAAACCGGCAGCAAAATGGACCCAACGGGTCCATTTTTGCGTTTGGCTTGGTCAAGGTAGAAGTAGCGCACATCGCATTCGCATGGAATTGACGCGGAGTCGGTCGCCGGCCTCCCAGAAATCATTTTCAAGTTGTTGGAGTGCTTGCTAATCCATCGTGTCTTGGCATGTCAGCGGCTGGGCCACAGTGCCTGAAAATCAAATGAAAGCTGCCTGTGGTGGCGGATCGAGAGCAGGTACACCGCACCCTTGATCCGCGCGTACAGCAGCAGGTAATGCGCCATCACGTACTCACGCAGTTCGCCGTCCTTGGCAAGGGAGCCGAGCTGCTGGGTCAGGCGCGAAATGCCGTTGGCCACTTCAACCGAGCGCGCGGGGCGTTCCAGGAACAGGCGGCCCATGCCCGGAAAGCGCTCCAGGTTCGGGATGGTGGTGTCCAGCAACTCATCGAGGAGGGCATCGAAGGCTTGCGGGGCCTCGGTCTCCATCAGGAAGGCTTCGATCTCGGCAAGGTTGCGCTCAAAGTTGGCGGCGAGTTTGATGGTGTGCTTGGCGGTCACGGCGCGAGGTACTGGATCAACCCACGGCCTAGGCAGCGCGGCGTCGCCTGATGGCTGACAAGGTGCTGCCGGCGTCTTTCACCTTGCCCGCCGCAACGTCTTCCAAGCCCTTGCTGGCGTCGGCAATCAGCAGCAGGTGGATGCGCTCGCGTTCCAGTTGGTGGTAGTAATCCAACCGTTGGGCATCGATGATGGCGACGTAGCTTTCCCCGTTCTTGGTGATGATCTTCTCGGCGCCAGCCCTTACCTGGTCGGCCAATTCAGACAAGTTGGCCCTGGCTTGGGAGAGCGGGATCACGTCAGCGGCAGAAATGGCCATGTCAGCCTCCTTGGCTTGCTTTGATGTACAACATTCTGTACATCATACCCCCAGCGCGGTTATCCTAGATCCGGCTACAGGGACTTCCCACATTGTCAATAAATTTTCTTTGTAGTTGCATTGGTTTGGTGTATTCGATGCGACTGACGGGATCGGACAGAGCTTGAGGCAGGAAACAGACTGCACATCTACAGACGGGCTTGTTGCACTTGGAGTGCGGCCCCAGATACGAACCGCTCAGCAGGGCTCCATTCAGTTGTCGTGGCGTCAACCGACGTCACAGCGAATCTATCGAGCTTGCCTGCTGCCGGTCTGACCTGTTCAATGCATCTTTGAGATCACGTCTTGCAAGGAATTTTTAACTCATGTCGCGGTCGCGGCCACCGTCGCTGGGTGGATGCTCACGTGGCGTGGGTCGAAGCGCTCCTGTTTGACCATGATGGCCCACAGGATTCGGGCGTTCTTGTTGGCCAGGGCCACCGCTGCTTTTTGCCAACCGCTGCGCTCGCGCAAGGACTGCACCCACCGATTGATGGGGTCAGTGCTCTGCTTTTTGGAGAACACCACAGACTTGGCCCCCTGGATCAGCAGCGTTCGCAAGTACTGATCCCCACGCTTGGTAATGGAGCCCAGGCTGGACTTGCCGCCGCTGGAGTTTTGCCTGGGCGTGAGCCCCAGCCAGGCGCCAAACTGCGCGCCATTCTTGAACTGTTTGAAGTCACCGACGGTGGCCACGATGGCGGAGGCGGTGATGACGCCAACTCCTTTGAGCCCGCTGGCTCGCTGCACCTGTTCGTCGTCTTTCTGGTGGGCTGCAATGCGATCGTCGCACCATTGGAGATGCGCTTCGAGCTCTTGCCACTGCTGCTGCGCGCGTTGCAAGGTCAGCCGAGCCATGACGGCCAAGTCGTTGCTGGCATCTTCAATGGCCTCGCTCAGTCGCTCGCGCAGCACCTGCGCACTTTGAGGCAACACGACCCCAAACTCGGCAAGCAAGCCGCGGATGCGGTTCATGAGGGCGACGCGCTCCTTCATCAGACCTTCTCGCATTCTGTGAACACACAGCAAGCCTTGCTGCGCCAGCGTCTTGGGGCTCACAAAGCTCATGTGCGGCCGGGAGGCGGCCTCGCAGACGGCTGCCGCATCGTTGGCGTCGTTCTTGCCCGTGCGGCCTTGCAAGCGGTACGGGGCCACGAACTGCGGCGCAATCATGCGCGCATCCAGACCCAGTTCTGCCAGTTTGCTGGCACCAGTGGTGCGCGCCGCTGCACGCCTCCATGGCCACCAGACAGCCTGCCGGCAGCTGGGCACACCAGGAAAGAAAGTGATCGCGCCGCAACGCCCGGTTGGTGATCACTTTGCCAAGCGCATCCACTGCGTGAACCTGGATCAGGTTTTTGGCCAAATCGACGCCAACTCGTGTAATCTTGCTCATGGGACTTCTCCTTCCAAAAGGGTTCAGATTGACTTTCCAAAACGCTAATCTTGGCACTTTGATGCCGTGCCCGGAAGTGGGAAGTCCCTTCGTATTCAGTTGGACGCGCCCGAGCTGGTCGTCATCGGGTGCGCTGGCAAGGCGTGAGGACGCCGCAGGCTCGTGCCTGCAAGAACGAGCAACGCCGCCAGCGTGCCCGAGGGCGGCCTGATCGGGAGCGTAGCGCTCTCAGCCGCAGCCGGCCGCCCAAATGGGTGAGCGTTATCGGAGCATAGAAATCGAGTGTTCATGCGGCTTTCCTGAAGATTGCAAGCGGTCAACTGCCGGATCTAGGGTTATGGACAACAAACTTTACGCCGACAGCAAAAATGGACCCAAAGGGTCCATTTTTGCTGTCGGCCTTCCAGTTTCGGCCGTCTCCGAAGCGAGCTACTCGGTT